>JBAYZM010000005.1:0-26943 GCA_041672515.1 Arcobacteraceae bacterium | reverse complement strand
ATTCGGGTTGGATTTCAATTGATGCCTTTTCACCACAAGAAGCGTATGATATTACGTTAATGTCGTTTAAAATTGCTGAACACAAAGATGTGCGACTGCCTGTTATTTCAAACCAAGATGGGTTTATGACTTCACACACCGCACAAAATGTACGAACACTTCCAGATGTTGTCGCCAATAAATTTGTGGGTGAATATTTACAAGTCAATGCCCTATTGGATTTTTCAAAACCCGTCACACACGGAGTTCAAACAGAACACGACTGGCATTTTGAACACAAAGCCAAACAACACGCAGCACTTATGGGTTCATTTAGCGTGATTCAAGAGACGTTTGATGAGTTTGAAAAAATCAGTGGGAGAAAATACAATATGGTCGAAACCTATGGTATGGAAGATGCTGAAGTTGCCATTGTCTGTTTGGGTTCAACGTATGAATCAGCGATGTTAGCGGTGGATCAAATGCGAGCTGAGGGAATCAAAGCAGGTGTTGTGGCACCAAGATTGTTCAGACCCTTTCCTTTAGAAAAAGTCGCCGCCACTTTACAAAATGTTAAAGCCGTTGCATGTATGGACAGAAGTGCCCCAGGTGGAACAGTTGGAACACTTTACAACGAAGTTGCAGGGGCATTATTTAACACCCCAGCTCGACCAGTATTAAAAAACTTAATCTACGGATTGGGTGGACGAGATATGACCATCAATGAGTTAAAAAATATTTTCAAAAATTTAACTGCCGATGCAAACAACGGAAAACTAACAGGGAAAATTCAAACACTCGTGGGTGTTAGAGGTCCTGAGTTAAGTTTTTACGAACACTAAGGAGTAAGCAATGAGTAATCAAAAAGAGATTAAAAATTTAAAATCGTTCTCAACAGCCGCAGAACGATTCGAGGGTTCTCATGTACTTTGTCCAGGATGTGCGCACTCTATTATTGTAAGAGAAGTATTAAACGCCACCAATGACAACTTAGTGGTTTCTGCAGCTACGGGATGTTTGGAAGTATGTACAGCAATTTATCCTCACACCTCTTGGGATTGTTCGTGGATTCATATTGGGTTTGAAAATGCTTCAACTGCCGTGGCAGGTGCAGAAGCCATGAATAAAGCCTTAAGAAACAAAGGGAGAATCAGTGCCGATACGCCACAACCTAAGTTCGTAACCTTTGGTGGCGATGGCGCAACCTATGACATTGGTTTCCAATGGATTTCAGGATGTTTTGAACGAGGTCACGACATGATGTATGTCTGCTTAGACAACGAAGTTTATGCCAATACTGGCGGTCAAAGAAGTTCATCGACTCCAATTGGGGCAAGTGCAACAACGAGTCCTGCTGGAAGTACATCATACGGTGAAAAGAAAAACAAAAAAGATATGCTTGCTATCATGGCAGCACATGGTGCTCCTTATGTTGCACAAGTAGCTCCCAATAAATGGAAAGATATGGTTAAAAAAATCCAAAGAGGGTTTGACACCACTGGTCCTGTATTTATTAATGCCATGAGTGCGTGTACCACAGAGTGGAAGTTTCAACCTCATCAAACCATCGAAGCTTCCGATTTAGCTGTGGATTCTTTGGTTTTCCCCTTGTATGAAATCATTGATGGAACCGAGTTAAATATCACATACCGACCTAAAAATATCGTACCCGTACGAGATTATTTAGCGTTTCAACCACGGTTTAAACACCTATTCAAACCAGAATATGAGTATTTAATCGATGAGTGGCAAAAACGTGTTGATGCGAATTGGGTGAGACTACAAAGACGAGAAGAAGCCCGAGTTTAGAGGTCAATCTTTTTGCCCAACTGTGCGTCATCTAGCAATTTTCGAGCAGTCACATAGGAGCCTATGCTCCTTGGCTCGAAAATCACTAACTTCCTTGATTAGAACAAAAACCTTAACCTCTAATTAATATTTGACTTAATATTTTTTTCTTGAATTACCATAAATGATAATAATGTTACTCAAGTCTAAATTAATTCATTAAACCATAAAAAATATCGGGTTCTTATAAGATTGCTTTTATTTCTTCAATTTGTATTTGCATCTGAATTACTTACAATAATAATCTCAACTCTTCTATTTTTTGCTCTAAAAGTTTAAATCATCTTATTACCATTTACCGTATCGTTTTCTTTCGTTGTATCACAGCTCTTTTTCAATTTCAGACTTTTCGATATTTGGAAGCCTTCTATTATTGGAAGTATCGATAAAAATATGGAAGGCGTTTGGGACTTATGGGCAATGACTTAGTTGCAGAAGTTGCTGCAGGAATTGCTGCGAGTGCGACGTATCAAGGGCTTATTTATTTTGGAGTGTTAAGTGTTAGGTGAGTATATTGAGACTTAAACGCTGTACTAAGACTGATAAATAGTATAAAAATTACACTTCATCTTCCAAATTCATTATCTGATTTGATACATCATAAATTAGATTTATTTGTAAATTTAAATATATTTTTTTATAATATTTGTCCATAAAATATATGCTTCTCCATTTAAATGTATTTCATCATGAGTATATTCTGCTTTTAAATATTTATGTGGGGCTAAAATATAATTTAAATCAATAAAAACAAGATTCTTATCTTTAGCTAACTTTTCAAGTTTTATATTTAATTTATCAACTTCTTGATTAAAAAAATTAGAGTTTGGATATTTTTTACCTACGTATAAAACGGACTGAATATAAATAGACATATCTTTTTTCTCTAAATTTTCTACAATTTTCACATAGTTATTATAAATTTCATCAACTGTTTTGTACCCAGCTATATCATTAATACCTATCATAATAAAAACTTTTTTAATTGTTTTACTTATAGTATCTAATCTATTTAACACTCCATAAGTAGTATCCCCACCAATACCTCTATTTTGAATATTATTATTTTCTAATAATTCATACCATTCTGCACCATCTGTAATTGAATCTCCAATCATAGCAATTAAAGAGCTATCATTATTTTTCAGTTTATTAAATTGAGAGACTTTACTTAAATAGTAAGGGCTATAATTTACAAGATTACTATTTTCTTTAAAATAATTTCTTATCTGAACTATTTCCATAAATGGAAATAATTTATATTGAACGGTTACTGCTCCAAATAAATAAAATATCCCTCCAAGAATTGCAAACAAAACTATTCTTTTAAACATAAATATCCCCTTAGTATAAATAAACCAATTAGTAAAAGTAATTTTAAATTGTATTTAAAATACATAAATATACATTAAATACAATTAGTTTTGTATTAATTGTACTATTTATCCTCTATTAACTTGTATTATTGATACAAAGATAGGAGATTTTATACTCATGGAAGTTTATGAAAGAATTAATTTGTATTTAAAAGACAAAAAGATGTCAAAAAAAGAGTTTTCAAGAAAACTTATATTATTAAACGTAAAACTAAAAAACACTGGGGAAATACCATCTGAAAATACAATCTATGCTTATTTAAATGGAAGAATTGGTATCAAAATTGAATTGATTCCTTATATTGCGGAAGTACTTGAAATTCCCGAACAATTACTATTTGATGACAGCAGTCGTGCTAGAAAAATCTATTTAAAATATATTTTCCAAAATATAAATAGCGAAGAAAAAGAATTTATAAAATCAAAAATTTGTGAAGAACAGGTAACAAAAACTACCATACCAAAAGAAAGATTACATAAAATTCAAGATCTACTACTTTATGCTCCAGATATTTTTTTGGATAATTTAGAAAATACTCTCAAAAACTATAAGGAATTAACTCTGAAATTTACAAGATAGATTTTATGTTTTTTGTGCTTTGTTCTTCATTTTAGGATTTTTAATTATTGTTGATACACTCAAAATAGGCGCAAAAATTTTTATGGAATTTTTGAAAACTTTGTTCTTTAAGATGTCCATATCTTTTTAATACCACTGTTTTTGAGACAACAAAAGTTTTACGAATCATCAATTTTGATTCTTTGGGGATAGCGCCATCTTCAAAGTCAATAGTATTTAGAATATCTTCATCATCGTACAGTTTCTCAATTTTACTGCTTATTGGTATTCCTACAAAATCATCAAATGGTAAATTGTCTTTTAGAACAAGTACGGGTCTTTTTTTAGATGATTTTAAATCACTGAAATAAAATTCACATAACACAATATCACCTTGAGCTACTTCCATACCTCATCCTCTGAACTATCTTTCCACTCTTGTATACAATTTGCACTGTGATTTGAAAAATTTTTCGTATCTTGTTCATCTTGCTTATTCTCAAAAGAATCTGTTTCCTCTGTAATTTTTAACTCTTTAGAATTAAGATTTTTTAACAACAACATGATATGAGAATAAATGCTATCACTCATCTCTAATTTTACAGTATGCATAAAAAGTCCTCTCTTGTTTTTTTAATAGTATCAAATATTTAAAGTAAATTATACCATAAAATAAAATTCCAAAAAATGAATTGTTTTGAATAGTAAAAGAGTCTTTAAGAAGATTGTAATCGAATGGATTGTTTTTTAAAATAGTAAATAGTGAAAGAGTTTGCCGTTTTGTGCAAGATCAAGGCGAGGTTTGGAATTTGCGAGGAGCGTACACGCAAGTACGTGACGAGTAAATTTCAAACCTCAACGCAGAGGTTGCGCTTGTGGCACACTCTCTTTGAGAAAAAAGGTGAACTATCTCACTATTTTTGCGAATTCTTTGAAGATATATTTCGACTCATGTGGGCCTGGACTGGCTTCTGGGTGGTGTTGCACTGAAAATACGGGTTTATTTTTATACTTCACACCCTCAATAGTGTTATCAAACAAGTTAATATGCGTTACTTCTGCGATTTCTTGAATGCTATCGGGTACATTGTAGTTGTGGTTTTGTGCGGTAATTTCTACAATTCTGGTTACTGGATTTGCCACTGGATGGTTACCACCATGTTGACCAAATTTTAACTTATACGTATCATGCCCATGTGCGATTGAAAGCATTTGGTGACCCAAACAAATACCAAACATGGGGATATTTTTGTCAATAAGTTGTTGGATTTGTTCTTTCTCATTTTTAAGTGTTAAGGGATCTCCTGGACCATTTGAGAGAAAAATTCCGCCAATTTCACCGGCTTCAAATCGTTTGATTAAATCATCGGCTTTAAAGTTTGATGGGATGACTTCAACTTCAAGTCCTGATTCAACCAACTCATTTAAAATATTTCGTTTAACTCCAAAATCCAATACCACGACTTTTTTGTCGCTCATTACGGCTTTGTTGTATTGCATTTTAAGATGATTCCATGCTCCGTATTTATGGACATAGGCTTCTTTGGTGGAAACTTGTTCAATGTAGTTAATGTCTTCAATACGTGGACTTTGTGCTAATTTCTGAGCCAATGCTTCTTTGGATGAAATTTCCGTTGAAGCTATCATCATCATAGCGCCTTCATCTCGTATCATTTTAGTTAAATATCGTGTATCGATGTTACAAATACCTAAAACTCCGTATTGTTTTAAAAGTGCGTCTAAAGTGCCTTGCGCTCTAAAGTTTGAATATTCATGATGATAATTTCGTACGAATACCCCTTTACAATGAGCCATTGAACTTTCCATGTCGTCTTTATTGACGCCAACATTACCTATTTCTGGCATAGTAAATGTAATAAATTGCCCTGCATAACTTGGATCTGTAATAATTTCTTGATACCCTGTTAATGAAGTATTAAATACGATTTCTCCAACACTTGTTCCTGTTGCACCAAAAGAATCTGCTTCTAGAAATGTTCCATTTTCTAAATATATCCATACTTTTTGCATCTTACATCAACCCTCTTTTAATTAATTCTTCTTCGTATAATCTTTGATACACCATATCGTACTCATCGGTACCTTGTATTAATTTTCGTTTATAATTTTTGATTTTTTTAAACACGGCATCATCGGCTTCTTCAAACCCTTTGATGAATTCATCAATCGAAGCAAAAATGATATTTTTTACTTGGTTATCTGAAACCGTGTAGTGAATAAAATCTTCTTCCCATAAATAGTCTAAAATTTTGTGTGCAATGTCTGAAAATCTGTCTTCATTGTTTAAAATTACACCGGCTTCATTTGCCATTCTTTTTTTAGCCATCCAAAAAAGTTGTCGGTAATCGGCATTGTAAAACTCTATGCTCTCTTCTTGTCCTCGAAGCATGGCATCGACTTTTTCATCTAAATCCAACTCTCTTTCAATGTCCTCATCTAAAATTCGCTCAACCTCTTTGGCAATACTCTCTTTTGTTTTTCTGATCTCAACAAAAGGACAATTGACCAAGTCTCTTGAAATTCTTCTTGAGATATAGGGTGTATGATGTAATTTCATTTTCATTTGTTTATCCTCTTATTATTGTATCGGCTCTCTCTGGAGAGGTTGAAATAATTCCAACTTTTACACCCGTAACTTCTTCTATGGTTTTAATATACTCTTTGGCATTGTGTGGCAGTTGGTCAAACTCTCGAATTCCTACGACACTTTCCCAACCGGTTATCTCTTTATAAATGGCTTTTGCCTCTTCTAAATGCGTAGGAACATAATCAATAATTTCACCATTGACTTCATACGCCACACACACTTTAATGGTTTTAAATCCATCTAATACGTCCAGTTTCATCAATGCCAATTGGTCACATCCATTAAGTCGTGAAGCGTGTTTAACGGCAACGGCATCAAACCATCCACATCGTCTTTTTCGTCCTGTTGTTGTACCAAACTCTTTTCCCACTTGTGCCATGGTTTCACCATCGTCCCCAAAATCTTCACTTGGGAATGGTCCGTTTCCTACTCGTGTACAGTACGCTTTGGTGATTCCTGTAACAATACCAATGTCTTTTGGATTAATTCCTAATCCCGTACAAGCCCCCGCACTCACTGTACTTGAAGAAGTCACATACGGATACGTTCCATGGTCAATGTCCAGCATGGTTCCTTGCGCCCCTTCTAAAAGAATTTTTTTATTCTCATCGAGTGCTTTCCAAATCATGTTGGTTGTGTTGGTAATAAACGGTGTTAATTTCTCGCTGTACGAGATTAACTCTTGCAGTAATGCTTCTTTATTGGGCGTTTCAATATCCAATACATCAAAGATAGCTCTGTTTTGTACAAAATACTCAATAATTTTATCACATAAATTGCTTGGATTGGTCAACTCACCCACTCGGAATCCTACTCGATTGATTTTATCTGAGTACGATGGGCCAATTCCTTTTCCCGTAGTACCAATGGCTTTATCGCCTTTGAGTTTCTCTTTGGCTTGATCAATTAGCGCATGATACGGTAAATTCAAATGCGCTCGATCAGAGATATATAATCGCCCTTCAAGGTTTTGAAACTGACTCATCTCTTTAATCAATGATTCAGGTGAAAGTACCACACCATTTCCAATTATGTTAACCGCTTTAGGGTTTAAAATACCCGATGGGACTAAGTGTAACGCAAACCGTACACCATCAACCCAAATCGTATGTCCTGCATTGTGTCCACCTTGGCTTCTACAAACCACGTCGTATTTTTGGGCAAGCATATCAACTATTTTACCTTTACCCTCATCACCCCATTGAATTCCTACAATTACATCTGCTTTCATTTTAATCCTCTAAAACTTTTAATAAATTATCTGTGTACAGTGCAAAACCAAGTGAGTCCATGCCTTCACTTTTATAGCTTCCACCATTGCATAGTGTTAAATTTTTGTCAATTACGCGATAGTATATATCATCATAATACTTCATACAACCATAATACAATGGTGCAATAACGATATTGGTGTACTTAATATTGGAAACCACATCCAATAACTTTTCTAACTCTGCTTTAATAGAAGCAGGCGCAAGGGCAATGGCTTCTTGCAAATTTTGGCTGTTTTTCACACGTATAAGAGCGTTCAGCCAAGTCTTATTCAAATTAAACAAGCTTGCAATCTCACCGTTTTTAAACAATTCAATGTCAATATTCAACTCTTTACACACCAACTGCGGAATATTAATATTGCTTATTTGCATAATCGGTTCAATCTTAAGCTCTTGCAACACCACCGCGGTTAAGTTAATGATATCACCAATGTCGTCGTGATTAATCCATTCACACCCAATTTGGTAATCCTCGCTAGAAGGATAGGTAAACACCGGTTGAATATAAAACCATTTTTTATGACTGGTGGTTCGCCCCAATCGTTTGGTGATAATTCGTACCACATCCAACGTTGAATCCGCACGAAGGGCAACTTGTTCATTTTGTTCATCAAAAATAGTGATAAGTTTTCTGTCATTTTCTATACTTTGATGTTGCGAATAAGAAAAATTGGGAGTTACAACTTCTTCAAAGCCATTGCCATACAAAATTACACTGACTTTATTTTCTAACTCTCTTTTCTTTTTCGCTGTTTTGCCAAAATATAAACGACTCCCTTTGGGTATTTCGTGTTCAAGAATCATTATTTTCCTTTGAACATAGTTTGCGCAAACAGTTTATTTGCTGTTCCATCAAATGTTCTAATTCCTAATTCATCTAATGCCAATTCAACAGCATTCACCGCCCATGAAGCTTCAAAATCTTCCACCAATCCCATGTGATTGATTCTGAAAATTTTACCCGCTAAATGGTCTTGACCTCCTGCGATATTGACATTGTATTTGTTTTTTAAAATCTTTCTAATCGCACTTGATTGTTCGGTATAAATCGTTGTCATTGCAAGAGCTGGTGTTTTTGGATAAATTTCCATTCCAATGGCTTTCAGTGCTTCTTGCGTTGCTTTGGCTCGTAAAGCTGTTTGGGCATAGAGTTTATCAAAACCCTCTTCTTTGATTTTTTCTAAAATAGCACCCAATCCAATAATCAACGTCGTTGCCGCTGTCCATGCCGTTGTATTGGTTCGTTGTTTTTTAATTTCAGTTGCCAAGTTAAAATAGTACCCTCGTGGTTTTGACTCAATTTTAGCAACAGCTTGAGCAGAAAACCCAATCATTGCAAGTCCCGGTGGTAACATCAAGGCTTTTTGGCTTCCCGTAATCACCGCATCTAAATTTGTCGTATCAATCTTTTCAACTCCAATGGCGGTAATTCCATCGGCAACAATCATAATATTTTTATTAATTTTTTTAACTTCAGCAGCAATTTGCTCAACAGGATGTCGCAATCCCCCTGCACTTTCACAAATTTGAATAAAGAGTGCATCGATGGTTTCATCGGCTTTGATTGCTTCAACGACCGCTTCAACACTCACCGGTGTATTCCACTCATTTTTAATTTCTGTAAACTCAATATTAAATGCAGCGCAAATTTTTCCAAATCTCTCACCAAACTTTCCTGAGTTGATTGTCAATGCTTTTTTATGCGTTAAATTGGTGACACAAGCTTCCATCGCTCCTGTACCACTCGAAGCCAGCATTACAACTTCTGGCATATTGAATGTTTCTAATAATAATTCTCTGGTATTTTTAAAAATGGCTTCAAACTCTTCAGTTCTATGATGAATGGTAACATCAGCCATTGCTTTTCTTACAAATTCTGGTACTGGAGTTGGACCTGGCGTTAATAGCATACAATATCCTTATTTTATTAGTCTTTATAGTAAAACGGGATATTTTATCGAAATGTTGATTATGAAAAGTTTAAAAGGAAAAAAGTGAGAAGTGAGAAGCGGAAAGTGACGAGTATTTCTTGTTATTCTTTACTCGTCACGGATTACTAAATGTATTCAACGCCCTTAGCGCCTGTTGCGATTTCACCAATGACATAGCCATCGGTATTGGCTAAAATGGCGTCAACATTTGAAGGGTTTACGACTAAAATCATCCCTATTCCCATATTGAAAGTTCTGAACATTTCGTCTTGTTCAACGTGTTTTCCCATGAGTTCAAAAATAGGTAAAATTTTAATGCTGTCACGAACAATAACCGCTTTTAAATGCTCGGGTAAAACTCGGGGTAAATTTTCTGTAATTCCCCCACCGGTAATATGAGCCAATGCATTGATTTTATCTTTATTGGCCTTGAACTCTTTGACATAAATTCGTGTAGGTTCAAGTAAAACATCAATAAGTTGTCGCCCGTTAAAATCTTCTTCAAATTTCATACCCAATTTTTCAATTAAAAGTTTTCGTACTAAAGAAAAACCATTTGAGTGTACTCCCGAACTGGGTAAGGCAATCAGTTTATCCCCTGCTTTAATTCGTTCAACTCGATTCAGTTCTGATTTTTCAGCAATTCCAACACAAAATCCGGCTAAATCAAAATCGCCCTCTTTGTACATTCCTGGCATTTCAGCAGTTTCACCGCCCACTAATGCACACTCACTTCTTATACAACCCTCGGCGATTCCAGCTACGACTTGTGTGGCTTCTTGCACATCAAGTTTTGCCGTGGCATAATAGTCTAAAAAGAAAAGTGGCTCACCAAAGTTACACAACAAATCATTCGTACACATGGCAACCAAATCAATACCCACGGTGTTAAATTTTTTAGAGTCAATCGCCAGTTTGAGTTTTGTACCAACGCCATCTGTTCCCGATAAAATAACCGGTTCTTTGTACCCTTTTGGAAGTTCAAATGCCCCTGCAAATGAACCAATTCCACCAAGGACTCCCGGTATTTTTGTTGATTTTACAAGCGGTTTAATATTTTCTACAAATGAGTTTCCAGCATCAATATCAACGCCTGCATCTTTATAACTAACTGTTGCCATTTATCACCTTTTTTGTTGCAAATATTCATCTTGACTTTAAAATTTCTTATAAAATTTTATGCTAATTGAATATTTTTATATACTTTAAAATTTTTTGGGTATTATAACGAAAATTTAATAAAAGATAAGGACTTTAACCATGTCAAGCATAGAAAATAAACATTTTGCTTTTAATGAAATGATGACGCACATTCCTTTGTGTACACATAAAGAACCCCACAATATTTTAGTCGTTGGAAATGTTGATAACGAATTTAAACATGAAGTAGCTAAACACAAAGTCAACGCAGAATATGGAGATACTTCAATTATTACTTCAAAAAATGATAAAACGATTGATGTCATTATTTTGGCTTCGGGGAATTTAGATGAACTGTTATTGGCAAATATTCAAAAGATTTTAAAAGACGATGGGGTTATTGCCTTTGTCAGTGAAAGTTTTAACAACGATGAAGCCAAACTCAAAGCCGATTTAACTCTTGCTGGAAGCCAATTTTGGATTACGATGCCTTTTAAATTTAACCACACCACAGCCATTTTAGCTTCTAAAAAATATCACCCAACGGCAGATATTGTTTTACAAGTTTCTGATTTATTGGACGATTTAAACTATTACAACACCGAAGTTCATCACGCTTCTTTTGTATTTCCAGCGTACATTCACAGAAAATTAACCGGTATTGCAAAACGATAATTTAAGAATTTACTTTACCCATTTAGTGTACAATGGCGTATGAATAACACAACATTTAAACACGCAATCGCTTTAACAGGAGGTATTGCAACGGGCAAAAGTACCGTTTGTAGCCTTCTGAAGCTTCATGGTTTTTTAACTATTGATGCCGATACCATTGCCCACAAACTGCTTGATGAAAACAGCACAACCGTTGCTCAACTCTTTGGAGAACAGTATGTTCAAGACGGACACGTGCAAAGAAAAGAGTTGGGTAAAATTATCTTTTCTAATGAAGAAAATAAACTCAAATTAGAAGCGTTTATCCATCCCCTTATCAAAGAAGCAATCGAGAAAGAAGCACGAATCTTTGAAGAACAAGGTAAGCCCTATTTTATTGATATCCCTTTGTTTTTTGAAACCATGCACTATCCAATTTCAAGAAGTGTAGTCGTATATACGCCCAAAGCCTTGCAAATACAGCGTTTAATGCAACGAGATGGAATTGATGAAAACGAAGCTTTGCTTAAAATTTCCAACCAAATGGATATTGAAGAGAAAAAAGCTTTGGCGACCTTTGTCATTGACAATTCAAGTACGTTAAAAAATTTGCAAAAAGAGGTTGAAACCTTAAAGGAAAAATTACTATGACCTACACAAAATACAGTGCCAGTGGCAATGACTTTGTCATTTTCCATACCTTTTTAGAAAAAGATTATTCCCAACTTGCCATTGAACTGTGTAATCGAACAGCGGGCATTGGAGCAGATGGATTAATTGTTTTAATTCCTCACGCAAGCCACGATTTTAAATGGCTTTTTTATAACAGCGATGGAAGTGTAGCTTCCATGTGTGGTAATGGAACACGAGCGTGTGCGCATTATGCCTACAGCAATCATTTAGTGCCAAACTCTCAAATGACTTTTTTAACGGGAGCAGGTGCCATTGCTTGTGAAGTTTCTGGTTCAGTTGTACAAACCCAATTAACGGAGCCTAAAATTATTAATGACCATTTTGAAGAAGAAGGATTGACATGGTTTTTATGCGACACCGGTGTTCCTCATTTAGTGACGTTAGTTGAAGATTTAAATGTTTACAATAAAGAGTTAGCACGAAGATTGCGGATTAAATACAATGCCAATGTCAATTTTGCCAAAGTTGAGAAGAAAAAAATATACGTACGCACCTATGAACGAGGAGTTGAAGATGAAACGTTAGCGTGTGGTACGGGAATGGCAGCATGTTTTTTACATGCCAATCGTTTGAACCTTGTTGACAACACGGCTTTTGTTTATCCCAAAAGCAATGAAGAATTAACGTTAAGTAAACACGAAAACACCCTTTTATTTAAAGGTTCTGTTCAAAATGTTTTCACAACCACTTTAAAATCAAAAAATTAAACCCAAAGGAAATTCATGGAATTTAGCGCCCCATTAAAATCAAACTCAATTAAAATTATGCTTCTAGGAAGCGGTGAATTAGGAAAAGAAGTCATCATTGAAGCTCAGCGATTGGGCATTGAAACCGTTGCTGTTGACAGCTACAACAATGCCCCTGCCCAATTGGTTGCCAATAAAGCTTATACGATTAATATGAAAAATAAAAACGAACTTTTGGATGTGATACGAAGAGAAAAACCCACCTACATTTTGCCCGAAGTAGAAGCCATTAATATTCAAGCGTTATTTGATGCCGAAAAAGAAGGGTTTCATGTCATTCCGAATGCCGATGCGGTGAATAAAACCATGAACCGAAAAAATATTCGAGAGTTTGCAGCCGAACAATTACAACTCCCAACGAGTAAATATGAGTTTGTAACCACATTTGAAGCGTTACAAAAAGCCGCTTCTAAAATTGGTTTTCCGTGTGTGATTAAACCTGTGATGAGTAGCTCTGGTCATGGACAAA
Source organism: Arcobacteraceae bacterium (assembly GCA_041672515.1). Lineage (GTDB taxonomy): Bacteria > Campylobacterota > Campylobacteria > Campylobacterales > Arcobacteraceae > Marinarcus. The sequence continues at coordinate 13,666 of JBAYZM010000005.1, read as the reverse complement.
GTGTGGCAAGAAGCGAAAATGATTTGCAAAAATCGTGGGAAATGGCAAAAGAGGCCAGAGGAGATGCGAGTGAATTGATTGTTGAAGAGTTTATCACCTTTGATTATGAAATTACCATGTTAACAGCACGTCACGAAACTCAAACCGTATTTTGTGAACCCATTGGACATATTCAAAAAGATGGAGATTATATTTTTTCATGGCAACCCATGCAAATGAGTGAAATTGCTAAGGCAAAATCGCAAGAGATTGCCCAAAAAGTAACCGATGGTTTAGGTGGACGAGGAATTTTTGGAGTGGAACTTTTTGTCAAAGGCGACGATGTTTATTTCAGTGAAGTCAGTCCCCGACCACACGATACTGGAATGGTGACGTTAATTACACAAAGTCAAAGTGAATTTGCTTTACATGTTCGAGCCGTACTTGGTTTACCTTTGGATTATATTGATTATGGTTGTGGTGCGAGTGCTGCGTATAAAGCCAAAGAAGATACTTTTACTCCCATTATTGAAGTTGCCAATGAAGTATTTACCAAAAACTCCTTTGTGCGTGTTTTTGGAAAACCACAAAGCCATGTCGGACGACGAATGGCAGTGGCGTTGACGTTTGATAAACAAAGCAGTCAAACGGCATTGGAACATGCCAAAGCATTAATTCAAAAATTCAGTGATAAATAAGGTATAATGGCGCAATTAATTTAAGTTGTCATAATACACATGACATTTAAAAAACGAGGAGTTTTTATGAAAAGAGTTTTATTAACAACGGCTTCAACCCTTTTTGCCGTTTCGGTTTTATTGTCAGGATGTTCAAGTAAAGATACCATTCAAGAGGATATGAGTTATGTCGATGCGGAATTTCAAGGTGCACCAAAATGGGTTATGATTCCCGAAGTGAGTGGTTTTGTAGCAGAAGTAGGAAGCGCTCCTAAAAATGCGGCTGATGATAAAAACTTTCAACGTTCAGAAGCCATGGCAAATGCTCGAGATAACTTAGCACGACAAATCAGTATCAATGTTAACAATATGTTTAAAACATTTAAAGCTGCCACAGGAAGTGGTGCAGATGCCACGTTTGATCGTTCAAGTGAAACGGTTTCTAAACAAATTGCCTCTCAAACACTGAACAACAGTGTCATTAAAGATATTTGGATTAGCCCAAAAGGGAATTTGTATGTGCTAATGGCAATTGATACGAACTCAGTCATAGCTACAACGGAAGCTGCCATTAAAACTTCATTTAAAAACGACCAAGCGTTGTACCAAAAGTTTTTAGCGGCTAAAGCACAAGATGAATTAGCGCAAGAGCTTGAAAAAATCAACAAAGAGTAAACAAACCCATAATAGGCTTTTGCCTATTATGAAAAAAGGCTAATCATGATAAAAAATCTTTTTTTTATACTTTTTGTATCGACCCTGTTGTTAGCCAATAACTTTGAAAACTTTTTAAACCAAGAAAATCAAGATTTTAGCTCTTATAAAACCAATTTGGACAAAGAGTTTACTGCCTATAAAAAAGCTTACGATAAAAGTTTAGAAATCTATAAAAAAGAGATACAAGCCTATTGGCCACATGTTGAAATTTCTTCACCTCATCAATTTATCCAATACGACAAAGACTACCACACCAAAAAAAGCATTGACTTTCAAAATGAAACGATTCAAATAGAAGTCATTGCGCAAAATGAAGAAGAAGCCAGAGACAAACTTCTTTCGTCGTGGAATGACTTAATGCAAGAAGATGTTAAAAGTGCTTATGCAAAAGACCAATTAGAATCAAAAATCAACCATGAGTTAAATCAAAATCCCAACATCGTCTCTGAAGAAAAAATTATTGCCGATGTGTTAAGTCCTGAACAACAAAATGAGTTTATTGCCGTATTACAGCAACAACCTTTAGAAAAAAAAGAGTACCAACAAAAAACGATTTATACCCTCAATGTAAAACTTCCCAGCGATGCGCTTATTAAAAAAGCTCAACTTTACCAACAAAGTGTCAATGAATATGCGCAAAAAAGCAATATCGATAAAGAGTTGGTGTATGCCATTATTCATTCGGAAAGCTCTTTTAATCCTATGGCACGATCGCATATTCCCGCATTTGGCTTAATGCAAATTGTTCCAAAAAGTGCCGGAGTTGATACCTATAATTTTTTATATGGGGAAAAAAGAGTTTTAAATTCGGATTATTTGTACAATCCCAACAACAACATTAAACTGGGATCGACCTATTTGCATATGTTAAATTTTAAATATTTAAACAGCATTAAAGACCCACAAAGCAGGCTTTATTGCTCTATTGCGGCGTATAATACTGGGGCTGGAAATGTGGCTCGAAGTTTTACAGGTACGAATAATATCGTTAAAGCCAGTCATAAAATTAATGCCATGCCCCCTTCGGACGTTTACAAACATCTTATGAAACATCTGCCTTACAGTGAAACCAAACGTTATTTGCACAATGTCAATGAACGACGTTTTGTCTATTTAAAACTCATCGAAAGTAATCGCTTATGAAAAAAATTATTCTCATCCTTATGGCTCTTAGCTTTTATGCGTGGGGCAACGATTACGCCTCGTGGTTAAAAGAAGAACAAAACAGTTTTAAAAATTACAAAAAGAGTTTGGATGAAGAGTTCAGTGCTGCTCTTAAAAAAGATTGGGAAGCATTTAATGCTATGTATACACCAAATGCATATGTTGAACCCAAACCCATAACGTTGCCAACTTTAGAAAAAGAACAACCTTTGGATATGACCGTTATTGATAACTCTCCCTTGGTTGATTTGACCCAAGAGCCCTTACCACAAGAACGTATACCTGAAGAAAAAATTATTAAAGAAGCCATCAAAATCGATATTTCATTTAAAAAAGTGGCGTTTAATTTTTATTCTAAGAACATTGAAATCAATTACAATCCCCACATCGGTTTTTTGATTACTTCGGTTTCTAAGGATTCCATTGCAAATGTTTGGGCACGTTTTTCCAACATTGATAATACGTCTTTACTTTCGCAAATACACACCCTTGTCAACCAATACCACTTAAACGATTGGGCAACCTATCTTTTAGTGCACAAAATTGGTATGGAAATTTATAAAACGGACAATATGGCAAATCTGTTTACATGGTATGTTTTAACCCAAATGAACTACGATGTCAAAGTGGGTTACAGTGATCAAAATATCTATTTGCTTTCCAATATGCAACACAATTTATTTCAAGTGGCATTTTTAAATATTGAAGGTAAAAAATATTATGTCTTAACCCCTAAAGGGAAAATTCGCTCCATTGAATCCATTTATACCTATAAAGCCCTGCACAGCAATGCTAAAAATGCTTTATCATTTGCCTTTAAACAACCCTTGTTATTAAACAGTGTCTACAACAATAAAGCCCTGCATTTTACCTATAACAATCAAAGCCATACCCTAGAAACCAAATACAGCAGTGATTTGGTTGCCTTTTATAAAACCTTTCCGCAATCGGATTATTCTATCTATTTTCATGCCAATAACTCGTCGTTGATTAACAACAGTTTACTGGTGCAACTCAAAGCATTGCTGAAAAATAAAACTGAAATTGAAGCAGTGAATATGCTTTTGCGTTTCACGCAAACGGCATTTGCCTACCAAACCGACAAAGAACAATTTAATTATGAAAAGGTATTTTTCCCTGAAGAGACATTTTTTTATCCTTATTCTGATTGTGAAGATAGAACGATTTTATTTTCGTACTTAGTCAAACATATTTTAGGTTTAGAAGTTTTAGGGCTAAAATACAGTGACCATATGGCAGCTGCGGTTAAACTTTCAAATCTCAATCCCACTAAATTAGATGGTTTTATCTACAAAAACAACTACTACACGATTGCCGATCCTACGTATATGAATGCCAATATTGGAATGAGTATGCCTGAGTATAAACACAAAAAATTTGACATCATAAAGTAAAGGATACGGCATCTATCTTATTGATAACACCACTTTATTGGACCAAGAAACTTTGTCTTGGATGTATGAAAATATGGAAGAAAACTACTATGCTTCGTATGAGTTTTCACCCTCTTTTTATGTCAATATTTGCCGTGCAGGATTTATTGCTACTTCATGTGTGGACACCAAAAACAAACAAATCTTACTGCCTGAAATACAATTTGAATACGCGGTTTTACACTTTAAAGATTTGCATATTTCTAAAAAAGTGAAGGCTCTTTTGCATAAAAATGAGTTTAAATTAACCCAAAATCAACACTTTGAAGAGGTGTTAAATGCCATTGAACACTACCATAAAAACTCTTGGCTCAATAATAAATATACCGAGATGTTGCTAGAAATTAAGAAAAACCATTTTGAAAACTTTGAATTGGCAAGTTTTGAACTTCACGATACTAAAAAGGGTACTTTAGTAGCAGGTGAAGTGGGCTATATGATTGGAAAAACCTATACGAGTTTGAGTGGATTTTTTCAAAAAGAGAAACACTATAATCACTGGGGGAAACTACAATTGGTCGTTTTAAGTCAATATCTTGAAAAAAATGGTTTTGATTTTTGGAATTTAGGACACGCATGTTTGCTCTATAAAATTGATTTAGGCGCAAAAGTTTACGGCCGAAAAGAGTTTTTAGATTTATGGCAAAGAAGCACTTCTTTGCCCCAAATCAAACTCTAAAGTAGGGTTTTACACTTTTTTTAAGAAACAAGATAACAGTACAATTCGAGTACCATTGACTTTTCCTTCGATATGTTCTGGGTTATCGGTCAGTGAAATATTTTTAACCAAAGTTCCTCTTTTTGCTACAAAGTTTGCCCCTTTGACATCTAAATCTTTGATAATGGTTACACTATCACCGTCTAAAAGCTGGCTCCCATTGCTGTCTTTTGTAGGAGTTGTTGCTTCTTCCGTTGCAACAGAAGTTTGAATCCCTTTATTCGCCCACAATTTAAGCTCATCGTCTAAATAAAGCATTTCAAGTAAATCGCCCGCCCATGCTTCATTCTCTTTTGAAAGTTTATGCAGTGTTCGATACGCTACGACTTGAACTGCTGGAACACTGCTCCACATTGAATCATTTAAACATCTAAAATGATTGGCATCTAAGGTGTTGCTTTCCAATTGTGTTTTACAGGTTTCGCACACTAATATAGCTTCATTAACACTTCCATCACTTGGGCTTACTTCATAGGCACTTAGTGCATTCGTTGCTCCACACAATTCGCACACACTGCCACTTCTATTGCTTAAGGCTTCTTCTAAACTCATATTTTTCCTTCATATTTTTTTGCATTATAGCGTTATTACCTACAAAGGTTAATTAGAATAACCTAATTAAATTTCTTATTAATCGCGTCATTAAGCAATTTTTGTGCCATAGAATCGACTTCATTGGCAATTTTAGTCACATTATTAGCTTCACTGGCGTTTTCTTGTGTCACTTTATCAAGCATTGAAACAGCATCATTAATTTGCTCTATTCCTTGCATTTGTTCTTTGGACGAATCAGAGACATTATCAATAATTTGAATCGTTTGGGAAATATGTTGATTGAGTTGTTTATACCCTTCAATCATCTCATCGGAAATAGTTTTCCCTGCATTGGCTTTGGCATTGGCATCTTCAACAAGTTTTTTAATCTCTTTTGCAGCATCTGCACTTCTTGAAGCTAAGTTTCTCACCTCAGCTGCAACGACTGCAAATCCTTTCCCTGCTTCACCTGCAGTGGCTGCTTCCACGGCTGCATTGAGAGATAAAATATTCGTTTGAAAAGCAATTTGATCAATGACATTAATGGCTTCATTAATCGCTGCAACTTTATCATTGATTTCATCCATTGATGCAGCTGTTTTGGAAGCCAATTTTTCTCCTTGGGTTACAGACATTTTAACGGTTTGTCCTAATTCTCCCATTTTTAAAGCATTGGTTGCGTTATTTCTTGTAATGCTTGTAATCTCTTCAACGGCTGCGGCTGTCTCTTCTAGGGAAGCTGCTTGTTCATTGGCTTTTGAAGATAAGTTATTCATAGAATCATTCATTTTAGTGGAATTACTTTGTAACATTTTTCCATTTTCTAAATTGTTTTTTGCGCCATCGCACAATGCTCCACCCAATGTATTAATGGATTGCATTACAGAAAGTAACTGTGCTTTGACCGTAGATTCTATAACAATTTTGGGTCGATAATCGTCATTGGCATAGGCAATTAAGGTATTTTCAACTTTCTTCATATTATTTTCCAATGAAATAATCATGGTATTAATAATCTCTTTTAGGTGATTTAATGAGTCATTATACGCTTTAGACTCAACTCGTTTAGACATATTTCCTTGTGAAGTCTCAAGTGCAACAACGGAGAGTTCCTCGATGAGTTTATTGTCTTCAACCAATCCATTCTCCATATTTTCTATGTATCGATTGACCTCATTAGCAATATCTTTAATTTCGTCGTTATCTTGGATTTCTATTCTTGAACCTTGTTTGGCATTGAGATTTTTAATTCCTTGCAATAAAATCGTCAGTTTTTGCGTAAATTTAAGTGATACCAAAAGGGATATAACAATAATCAAAAACGCTACGACAATAAGCACAATAGCAAAGTTGGTCATGTTCTCTTTGACTTGATTGTGCATTTTTTTATTGGAAATCGTTACTCCTAAATATCCTGCAATATCGCCCTCTTTCCAGTTAGTATGACAAGAGATACAATGTTTTTCAGCAAGAATTTTCTGAAAAAAACTTGAGGTATCATCAATTTCATTGATTGAATATGCTTTATTATCGACAAAAGTCAAAGAACGGTCAATTTCATAATGGCAGGTATTACAACTTTTACTTTTGTCCATTTTCATATTTTCATGAAAATTCTTAGATTTCTCAGGTGACGTTTCACTCCAATCACTTCGTAAATACATCCCATTGGTTTTTTCATAGACCATAACATTGGGATTATAAAATTTTCCTTCTAATTTAACAAAAGGTTTTCCTACGGTTACTTCATGAGATTTATAATTTTGATACCCTGTTGCTGTAAAAAGTGCGGTTTCTTCAACCCCTTCTAATAAAGCAATATTATCCATAGCCGTTTGAAAGGTTTTTCGCTGACCTTTGGCTAAAGAGTCTCGTGTGGTAATATTATAACTCTCTAAAATTGCCGAACCCTTTTCAAATATCATGGCATCGAGTTCACTTTTTTGAACATAATAAAGAATCACCACCGAAATGGTTGAAATAATAATTACACTCGTGACCAAAGGAAAAGCCAACTTAAATAAAATTGACTCTGAAAATCTTCGTTTCATGCTTTCCCTCCTGTCAAATAACTGTTTTTAAATTTGATAATAGCCCTTTTATCATCATAAGTGTGCATCATGATTTGTCTTGGGAAATGTTTACTGGCACAACCAATACACGGATGCCCTGCTTTAATACACGTATTGGTATTGTTATTGTGTCCTATTTGCATACAATCATTTTTTGTCACAGGTCCTTGGCAACCCAATTTAAGCATACACCCAACTTCTCCAATTTTTTTTGCAAAGTTCTCTTCTTGAAAATCGGAATAATATAAACATCTTTCATGAACGGTTTGGGAGAAAAATCTTGTCGGTCTTCCTTCTCCATCGAGTTTAGGGAGAGTTTTAAACTTAGCATAATGAAAAATAACATAAATTAAATGCTCAGGCTTCATAGGACAATTGGGCAGATTAATTACTGGCTTATTAATATTTTTATGGTCTAAAAACTTATCCAACGACATCGTACCTGTCATCATGCCTTCCATGGCAGTAATTCCACCAAACGCCGCACACGTACCAGCAGCCAAACATGCGGTGGCACTTTGTCCCATTTGTTCAATCCATTGAGTCATGGGTCTATCACTCATGATACACGCATGAGGTAGCTTAACAGGAATAGAGCCTTCAACGACTAGCAAATAGTCATTTTTTAACTCTTTCGTACAAGTATCTAAGATATCTACAACTTGATGCCCCGTTGCCAATGAAATATCAGGATGATAAACCATATTGGTAAATTTGGTCAAAATATCGACCACTGAAACATCCTCAATATTTAAAAAAGAGGTTGAACATCCCGAACACGAAGAACCATGAAGCCAAACAATATTGGGTTTAGTTAACTTCCCCGTTTCAAGTGCCAATAAATCTTCAAAACTGAAAAAATTGGCTGCACCAACCGCAACTACAACGTTAAACATTTTTTTCAATGCTTCTCTTCTTGATAGTATCATCTCATCCTCCTAATGCACTGAACAGGCTAAACATGGATCAGTTGAGCGAACAATTCTTGCTAACTCAATGGGATTATCGGGGTCTTTTATTTTTGTGCCAATCAACATTTTTTCAACTGCCCCAGGCGTGCCTTTGGAATCTTTGGGTGAAATATTCCATGTAGTAGGAACAATCATGTCATAGTTTTTAATCAAGCCATTTTCATCGGTTTGTATCCAATGTGCCAAGGCTCCTCTGGTGGCTTCTGTTAATCCATAGCCCGAAGCATTTTTAGGCACATTATTTTCAACAAATGCCACTTCATCGGGTACCACTTTTTCAATGTCTTCTAAAAGTTTGTCAATAATCAAACTCGAAATGAGTGCTCGACATAAGTGTCTTCCCAACACAGAATTATAATTTTCAATCGAAATGCCCAATTTGGCATTAACCGTATCAACCAATTCAATGAGTTTTTTATTTTTTCCACTTTTATAGGTATTAACTATTCGAGCTACGGGGCCTACTTCCATAATTTCCCCTTTATATCGAGGGGCTCTTGACCAACTGTATTTTCCATTCTCTTTTTTATGCTCTTCTTTAAACTCTTCATAATCAATAGGGGTTAATTGGGTTGAACTCATGGGTTTAACATTAGAATCGGGCTTATCTTTATAGTAAGAGTATTGATGGTCTTCAAAAATATGGCTTAAGTTCAATGTTTCATACTGCCCCTTAATCGTAGCCCCTCCCACAAACATATGGTTTTCTCCGTTTTCATCGGGAAAATAAGGATAAGAAAGATAGTTACCATACCCTTGCCCCATCTTAAAATATTCTGGAAATTCTTTAGCCACAGCTACAATGTCAGTTAAATAATTGACGGTTATAAAATTTTTTGCTTTTTTAATCAAAGAGTGATATTTGGCAAGTTTCTCTACGGTTGGAACCGTAGTAACACCACCTGCTTCAATGGTCACACTGTGTGGAGCTTTACCTCCAAAAATTGCCACAGCTTTGGTTAAATCTGCCATGACATGAATGGATTCTAAATAGTTTTTAATTGCACTGATATTTCTGCTGTTGTCTTTGGCATATAAGGCTTTGTATCTTGGTAAAAAAGGTGCTGCTGGAAAGATTTTATTGCTTTTTAATTCGCTTTGAACCCAATTCTTAAGAGCTATGATGGTCTCATCTTCATCTTTATATTCTAAAACTGCCGTAATATCTATAAAATCCAATGCACTTAAAATATAAAAATGCAGAAGATGGTCTTGCAGTTGATACGCCCCTACAATTAAGTTCCGCAAAAGTTGTCCATTGTGATTGGGTTTAATGCCCATTGCCATTTCTAAAGCTAAAGAGGCAGCTTCTGCGTGAGCATAAGGACACACTCCGCATACTCGTTGGGTAACTTGTTGGGCAACTCGGGCATCATAGCCAATGAGTGCTTTTTCGATTCCTCGAAACATATCTGCTGAACATTTTGCTTGAGTGACTACCCCATCTTCAACTTTAGTTTCAAACTTCAAATGCCCTTCAATTCGTGATAAAGGGTCTATTGTAATCTTTTGTGTCCCCATAATAAGCCTTGTTTTATTAAGATAATTAAAAATGCCATAAATGAAAAAACAAAAAGTATGAAAAATAGTTATTAAAAAGTATTATTTAGATAATTATATACTAATTATAATTATTTGTGTGATATTTATATTGATATACATCAACTTTTTTATTATTTTGACATAATTTATACATTTTATTGAATTCTTTCTTTAAGCCAATAAATACTAAAATCGTTTTATAAATCACAAAAATAGGAAATTTGATGAAAAAAATTCTTTTTTTAATTCTTCTTACATTTTTACCCATTATAAGTTTTGCACAAGAGAGTCGGTTGGTACAAATTAAAAAAAATAATCAACTCAAAGTCTGTGTATGGCCTGAATATTATGGTATCTCTTATTTGGATGAACGCACACAAAAACTCGTTGGAATTGACAGTGACTTAGCCCAAGAATTGGCAAAAGATTTAAACGTTGAGCTTTCATTTGTTCCAAGCTCTTTTGCTGCACTGATTCCTGATATTACCACCAATAAATGCGATATTGCGATGTTTGCCATTGGTAATACCCCTCAAAGAAGAGAACAAATCCGATTTACGACTCCTCATTTATCCAGCGATATTTATGCCATTGCAACCAAAAGTAATAAGCGTATCAACACATGGGATGATATTGATAAAAAAGGAGTCGTGGTTGCCGTTGCCAAAGGAACCTACCACGAGCCAGTTATGAAAGAGAAACTCAAACATGCGGAACTTTTAGTGGTAGAGAATATGCATGCGCGAGAACAAGAGGTTCAATCAGGACGTGCGGATGTTTTTATGACCGATTTTCCTTTTGCCAAGAGAATGTTAGCAAAAACTTCATGGGCAAAACTTATTACCCCACAAAGCACCTATCACTTAACCCCGTATGCGTGGGCAATTGCATATGGAGACGATGAGTTTTACAATGAAATAGAAAAATTCATTCAACGCATTAAAGATGATGGAAGATTGCTTAAAGCAGCACAAAATAATGGTCTTGAACCCATCGTAAATTTAAAATAAAGCCATCTCTTGAATAATAAACAACTCAAAGGTCTTAGCAAACTTTTAGTCCTAACTTTTTTTATCATTGCCATACTCATTGGTGGAGTTATGGCATCGTTATCGGTTTTAAAAGAAGAAGCAGTTAATGCCAATATTCGTTTGGTCAAACTTCAAGCCAATACCTTTTCAGAGAACTTAGGGCAAACCATCAATACCCTTGATTTGTTGCTAAGTTCTTTAACCTCTATCTTATCTATTCCTGAAGAAAAAGAGTCGTTAGATGAAAAACTTGATGCTATTTTAAGAAATAATCCACACATTCGATCCCTGAATCTTTTGGAAAACAATCGTGTGGTTTTAAGTTCCAATCCTAAAAATCTCAAAGCAGTTTTAACACTTCAAGAGTTTTATCCCAAACCCTTTTTTAACCAATCAATTCTGCGGGTGGGGACTGTTTTTATTGGAAGAGATTTATATGAAGCCTCTTCTTCTTTACACAAAGAGGAAGAATCGATTGCTCATCTAAATCAACCTACGTTTATTCCTATTGCAAAAAAGATTCTTCTTAATGACAAAGAGTACCATTTGGTTGTGGCATTAAATCCCGATTATTTTATTAATGCCTACTCTTCAAAACTTGAAGCCCATACCTTTGTGGACATATTACGACTTGATGATACCATGTTGGCAACTTCACAAGAAAATATCAAGTTGTGTGTTAAGTGTGAAACCAATGCTATTTTGCTTAACTCCAAAGAACAAAGCAATGCATCGGGAATTACTTTATTGCATAATGAACGCTACATCATTGCGTACAGTTTAACGCATAATTATCCTTTTAATATCTCAGTAAGAACCAAATATGAAGAGAGTTTAAAAGGCTGGGAAAACAAACGTTATGACTTTTTTGTTATTACCACAGCTATTGTTATTGTATGTGTAGTATTGGTTTTGTTTTTACTTTTTTTATATACATCAAAACACAAAGAAGAGATCAATCGCCACAAATTGCAAATCAAAAACCAAAAGAAATTTCAAGTTTTATTTGAAAATAATCACTTCTTTTCAGCCATCATAAGTATCGATGGAACCATTAAAGAGATTAATCAACAAGCCTTAAATATGCTTAATCAACATCATGACAACATTGTCAACACCATTTTTTGGAATCTTTTTTGCTTTAATCAAGAAGACAAACAATGGTTAGAAACGACTGTTTTAAATTATGAAAAACATCAAAATATTTTCAAAGAACTCACCATTACCAATGGCAACAACGGAACACTCATCATTGAACTGGTCATATTTCCCATTGAACTTGATGGTACAATGGAACTTATGCTTTTAGCCTCAGATATTACCCAACGAAAAAAATATGAATATAAAATCAAAGAAGCCTATACTGTGTTTCAAAATACCCATGATGGCATTGTGGTTACTGACCAAAATGCCAATATTATCAATGCCAATAAATCCTTTGAACTGTGTTCAGGCTATGCACTCAAAGAGGTACTCAATAAAAATGCCAATATTTTAAAATCGGGATTGCATGATGCAGATTTTTATGCTCTTTTTTGGGAAAAACTCCAAAAAGAGGGATTTTGGGAAGGTGAGTTAATCAACAAAAAGAAAAATGGTGAGCTTTGGAGTGAGTGGCTGACCATTAATGCTGTGCACGACGAAAATGGTGAAGTCAAAAACTATATTGGTGTATTTCATGATACCACCGCTCAAAAAAAACATGAAAAAGAACTCAAAGAAAAAGAAGATATTTTGATGCAACAAACCAAAATGGCATCTATGGGAGAGATGATTGAAAACATTGCCCACCAATGGCGACAACCATTGAGTGTGATTTCAACCATCGCCACAGGAATACAACTTAAATATGAGTACGGTATTTTTGATGAAAAAGAGGTCTTAGAAGAGCTTAAAAGTATCAATACTTCCGCACAATATCTTTCACACACGATTGATGATTTTAGAAATTTTTTAATCAAAACAAAAGTTAAAAAGATTTTTAAACTCTCAAACGCCCTTGAAAAAGCACTGAATATTGTTCAATCTAAATTTAAAAATCGTGAAATTGAAGTCGTACAAAATCTTGAAAATATTGAATGCAATGGCTTTGAAAATGAGTTAATTCAAGTTTTTCTAAATCTTCTAAACAATGCTAAAGATGCTTTTGAAAATACCCATGTTGAAGACAAATACATTTTTATTGATGGCTATGAAGAAGATGGAAAAATTATTATTTTCTTTAAAGACAGTGCGGGAGGAATTCCGCAAGAGGTTATTGGAAAAATATTTGACCCCTATTTTACGACAAAACACCAAACCCAAGGTACTGGAATTGGTTTGTATATGAGCAAACAAATTATTACCAATCACCTTGAAGGTGTTTTAAGTGTCAGCAATACGATGTTTGAATATAAAGGAAAAAATCATTTGGGTGCGTGTTTTAAAATTGTTTTAAATCCTTAATGCTACTCTTATTTCACCCTATATGGAAACTGCACCTGTAGCATTGTTACGCAATTGAAACCCAACTATGCTATACTATTTCAAAACAATCTTTATACACCAAAGGATGCACCTGTATGACCACCGTAAGTGATGACCGCTATAAAATGGTTGATAAAACCATGAAAAAATTGGGCTATGATAGAAGTGCCTTAATTGAAACTCTCCACACCGCACAAGAAACGTTTGGATACTTAGAAAATGAAACGTTAAAGTTTATTGCCAGAAAGCTGAGACTCCCTTTCTCAAAAGTGTATGGAGTTGCAACTTTTTATCATTTTTTCCGACTCAAACCCAATGGAAAACACACTGTTGTTGTCTGT
>JBAYZM010000004.1:0-27995 GCA_041672515.1 Arcobacteraceae bacterium | reverse complement strand
TATCGGTATAATTCGTTGCTCCATAGGTACTAATTCCTGTACCATTGGTACTTCCTCTTAGATTAACAATGACACTATTAGCATCAAAATAACTTACCGTGTCGGTACCATCTCCACCTTCAATGGAGTCATTTCCTTCACCACCAGCTAGGGTATCATTTCCATCTTCACCAAAAAGTTTATCATCGCCGGCTGCACCAAAAATAAAGTCTTGTCCTATTCCACCATAAATATAGTTTTGAATGGAACTTCCTATTAAGGTATCATCACCGCTTCCACTGATAATATTTTCAAAATTGGTAATCGTATCACTTCCAATCGTCGTTCCAACAGCACTATTCGCACCATAAATCCCATTGGCAATAGGCGCATTTGCAACAGTTGTTTCACTGCCAATATTAACAACAACTTTAGCTCCAGAATTTTCAAAACTAATGGTATCCGTACCCGTGTGACCATCTAAAACATTATTAGCACTGTCCCCTTCAATAGTGTCATTGCCTTGTGAACCGATAACGTTATTAATATTTCGGATAGTATGATGATTGGCTTCACTGCCCAAAGTAACGTTATTATCCGTACTTCCCATTAGTCGTAGTTTAACATTTTCAGCTAAATCACTATAATCAAGGGTATCCACATCTCCTACATTATTTCCACCATCAATAAGGGCTCCCGAACCATCAATACCACTTTGGAAAATAAAAGTATCATTTCCCGATTCGCCCAAAAGTCTATCACCACCGGCACTGACATAAATAGTATCATCTCCAGCGCCTCCTTTAATGGTATTTTTACTTGCATTTCCTTTTAAGATATCATTTCCAGAGCCACCTGTTAAATTCTCAATATCATAAATCGTATCGGTTTTTTGCAATACATCGGAACTATTGTACACTTCTATGGTACTGCTGCTTAAATCACCATTAACATAATATGTACTTGTACTAATTCCACTGTAATCAACCGTATCTCCATTGATTTCATCGGTTGTTCCACCAAAATAGGTATTATCGGAGTCATTAAAAGAGCTAATAAAAACATCATCACCAGCTTCTCCCCAAAAAGTATCACTGCTTGCTCCACCTGTAAAAGTGTCGTTACCCAATCCACCTCTTATGGTATCCGATAGACTGCTTCCAATAAAAGTATCCGCATAATTACTTCCCCATATCTCTTCAATATCTACTAAAGTATCTTTACCACCGGCTACTCCATTATAATAGACATGATATTGGCTATCTATGCCCAATGATAAATCGACTTTTATACCATCTGTATTTTCACGGTAATCTGCAATATCAATACCTCCAATACCTCCATCAAGAACCTTTAGTCCTCCACGTCCCATGAGTGTATCATTTCCCAGACCACCTTCTAAGGTGTTATTACTGCTGTTTCCTTTAAGAGTATCATGTCCATCTCCACCTGCAAGATTTTCCACATTTTTAATGATTAAACTTCCATCATTGGTATCTTGTGCATCCGTAATGGATAAATCGACTTTAATATTGCTTGAAGTATACGCAAAACTTACAAAATCACTTCCCGTGCCTCCATCAATATAATCATCTCCACCAAATCCTAAAAGAATATCGTTTCCTGCTCCACCAATTAAGGTATTTGCCCCACTGTTTCCACTTAAAGTATCATTTCCACTTCCACCCACAATTCCATTGATATTTTTAAAAGTATCAGTACCATAATAGGCATTAATACTTTTTGTCCCATCATTGATATCTATTTCTAAATTTGTTATGGCCGCACTGTAATCAACCGTATCTACACTGGTTACGCCACCTTCAAAATAGTCATTACCTCCACTTCCAATAAACCAGTCATTGCCATCTTTCCCTATAAAAGTATCATTTGTAGAGTTACTTCCTTCAAAGGTATCCGCATAATCACTTCCAACAATGGTATCAATGTCAATTAATTTATCTCGTCCACCTAATCCATCATCAAGAACTTGATAATTCACTTGTGATAAATCCACATTAACACCATTGGTTGATGTTTCATAACTGGCTACATCTGTACCTGTTCCACCTATTAAAGTATCATCACCGGCTCCACCAATAAGGGTATTATTTCCAGCATTACCTCTTAAAATATTGTTATTATGGTCACCTCGAATGGTATCATTATAAATTGTTCCCGTAATATTTTCAATACCAGTAAGCTTATGAGAATTCACATCATTTAAAGTTGCTTGTACGGTTTCATTACCATCCAACGTTATTTCTAAACCTTTAGTTGCTCCACCTAAATCAGTCACACTGCTAAAATCAACACTATCACTTCCTAATCCACCAATTAACGTATCAACGCCATGGTCTTTAGTGGTAATAAAAAAGGTATCATTGTCAGCCCCACCGTCATGAATATTTGAACCAGCACTGCTGTAAAACGTATCATCACCTACTAAACCTCTGAATGTATTATTATCGTTATTACCTCTGAATGTATCTCCGTAATCACTTCCATGTATTTCATTAATATCAATTAAAGTATCACTTCCTCCATCCCCATCTCGAACAACTTGGAATGCCTGAGTCATATCAATTTCAATTGAAGCACTTGCTGGCTTATAATATGCAATATCCAGACCACTTCCACTTCCAATTAACGTGTCATTGCCACCTGCTCCGTATAAAGAGTTGGTACCCGCTGTTCCTCCGTCTAAGATATTAGCAAAGGAATCTCCATATAAAGTATTATCGGAACTATTTCCTACTACTTTTTCAATAGTAAACAATACATCATTCTCATCATCAATATCAAAATCATCATTGTTATTGGTATCCAGTCGCGCTCTGTTTTCAGCTAAATTAACAAAAGCTTTTCCCGTACGACCACTTAAATCAAAGGTATCCGTACCCTCTCCACCATAAATCGTATCATTGCCACTGCTGCTAAAAATAGTGTCATCGCCTATTCCACCATAAATAGTATCAACTTGGATTCCCCCAGTAATGCTATCATTACCACTTCCACCACTTAAGGTATTATTCCCAGCCATTCCAAAAATGGTATCATTTCCAGCGCTACCATCTAAAATATTGTTAAAATTGTCTCCGGTTAAAGTATCACTGTTCGCTGTTCCTATAATATGCGATACATTTTGAATGGTATTGGTATTGCCTCCACTTAAAGTAATAGCAACCGGATTGGAACCATTTAACGTAACATTAATTCCCCCCGTTGCTTCATTGGCATCGTTATCAAGAATTAAACTGTAATCAATGGTATTAATTCCACTTATCCCATTAAAAGTATCGTCTCCAGCACTTCCAAGTGTGTCATTTTGAGCAACTACAAAAGTATCATTGCCGCTGCTTCCATACACCGTATCATTCCCTGTACCACTAAATACCGTATTACTATAGGTTGTATAATCCGTTCCACTTTCACTCATTCGAGAAGTATAAATGATGTTTGCGCCACTTCCTGCCCAAATGGTATCGTTTCCAGCACCCAATTCATACATCATTGATGTATTTGTACTACTTCCTACAATGACGTCATTATTATTTGTGGCAATTATTTTTTCTATTGAAATAAGAGTATCTTTTCCTACATACCCATTGTTTTGAACTTGTTGTGTGGCTAATCCTAAATTAACATTTAATCCATTTAAACTGTCAACAGCACTGTAATCTACTGTATCAAAATCCGCTCCACCATCCAACGTATTATTTCCTGCACGACCTGCTAAGGTATCATTGCCTGCATTTCCTTCTAAAACATTATCACTGCTGTTTCCATACAGTTTATCGGCACCCGTTCCACCCTCAACGTTTTCAACATTGATAATTTGCACACGCCCTTTTCCAGTATTTTGAATGGCACTGTCTGCTAAATCTAAAGTAACTGACGTGCTGTCTCCAAAATTAAAACTCACAAAGTCAACACCCGTTCCACCATCGATATAATCTAATTCATCACTTCCATTGTTTCCATTAGGCAATAATGTATCATTACCTGCCCCACCAATAAGAACGTTTGAAGAAGTTGTACCCGTGATGGTATCATTACCACTTCCTCCAATGGCTCCTTCAATACTAATAAAAGTATCTGTTCCATAGGTTGCATTAATTGAAACTGACGCACTGCCTAAGTCAATATTCAAATCATCGGTTGCATTTTCATAACTGGCAACGTCAATTCCATCGCCTCCATCTAAGGTGTCATTTCCAGCACTTCCAACCAATGTGTCATCACCTAAGCCTCCAAATAAAGAGTTAGATGCACTATTTCCTGTAATAATATCTTTATGGATACTTCCTATAACATTTTGGATATTAATCAAAGTGTCTTTTACGGTTGTTGCTCCTTCTAAATAGACTTCTTGAACCGTATTTTTACTTAAATCAACCGTCACACTGCTACTGGCACTGCTGTAATTTACCGTATTAATTCCCAATCCACCATCTAAATAGTTGGTACCGGCGCCACCACTTAAGGTGTCATTTCCTGTTCCACCAATTAAAGTATTATTTTTACTGTTCCCACTTAATGTACTGTCTAAATTACTGGCAATAATATTTTCAATGTTATAAATTCGGTGTGAAATAACACCATTTTCATAAGAACGCGCTTCGTTACCATCTTCAGCAAGCGTCAATACAATTTTCGCAGCAATATTGGTAAAATCAATGGTATCCCCATAGACTTCACTATCACTTCCTCCATCAATAAAATCGATTCCACTGCTGGCAATAAATTTATCATCTCCACTTTGTCCGTACAAATAATCATTTCCACTTCCACCATCAAGAGTATCGTTTCCAATACCTCCCCAAAATGTATTAGAAATATTGTTGGTATCTGTTGAAATTAATGTATCGGAATAATTTGAACCTATAATATTTTCAATTCCATCTAAGCTGTCTGCTTGAGAACCAATATTTGCTGTTCCTGTTCCCGTATTATTTAAAGAAACATTGACACCAAAACTTGCATTTGAATAATCTACAACATCACTGCCACTTCCCCCAATAATAGTATTATTTCCACCATTGCCTACAAAATAATCGTTTCCTGCTCCACCATCTAAAATATTGGCAACATTGCTTCCAATAATAGAATCATCTCCTGCTGTTCCAATAAGATTTTCAATACTAATAATGGTATCGGCAACAGAATTACCTTTATCTACAGTACCATTTAATAAATTAGCCACAATAGCATTGTTTGAGAAGCTATAATCTGCCGTATCATTTCCACCCAAACCATTTAAAGTATTGACGGCATTATTTCCCGATAAAGTATCATTTTTAGATGTTCCAATAAGATTTTGAATATCTTTGAGAGTATCAATTCCACCCTTACCTGTATCTTGAGCATTTGCATCCCATAAATGAACAGTAACACCAACTGTTGACGAATCTCCAATTGCAATTACATCTTCGTAACTTAGAGTATTAGTGCCACTTCCTCCATCAATATAATCATTACCCGTACCACTGTAAATGAGGTCATTACCACTTCCTGCATATAAAAAGTTATTACCACCAACACCTTTAATAGTATCATTTCCAGCCATACCATAAATGGTATTACCCACAGTAGCAGAACCAATAATTGTATCTCCAAATACCAATAAGTCAGTACCTTTAATACTTTCAATATTAATAAGCGTATCTGTACCTTGACCAATAACCCAACCCTCTTGAAGATTGGCATTAATGGCATTACTTTTATAATTGCTGTAATCTACTAAATCGATTCCTGCACGTCCATTAAACGTGTTATTGGTATTATTGGCTCCACTAAAAGTATCGTTATACGCACTTCCAATCACATTTTGAATATTGGTTAATCGATCTACACCCGTTGTAGAAGTAGCATCACCCCAAGTTTCACCCAAACTTACGGCATCAGGACTAAGTAATCTTACTTCAACACCATTTGTAGAAGTTAAGTCACTATAATCGACCGTATTAGTACCTACTCCTCCATCAATGGTATTATTTCCAAAACCACTTTTAATAATATCATTTCCTGCTTCTCCAAAAATGGTATCATTTCCTGCTTTGGCATCAATGGTATCATTTCCTGCACCACCATGAATAATATTAACGTCATTATTTCCCAATAGTGTATCTCTAAAGGCACTTCCAATAATATTTTCAATGCTAATTAACGTATCATTTCCAGAACCCGTTGCCGTTTGTGCAATTAAGTCAACCGTAACGCCTGCTCCTGCATTGGATACGGCTAAAGTTGAATATGAGATGGTATCGTTACCAAGACCTCCATCAACTGTATCATCACCTAATCCTGGTGCAATCGTATCATTCCCTTTATTTCCATAAAGAGTATCTTCCCCACTTTGAGCAAAAATTGTATCGGTTGTAGTTCCCCCAATCACTGTTGTATCAATATTACCCGTTCTAATAATATTATCATTTAAATTGGTTGCCAGTACAAACCCGTCTTTATGCTCTCCCACTTGTGTATAACGATAGCTTAAAGGAGAAGAAGGGTCAACTTCTTTAATATTTACTCCATACGTTTTTTCAAAAGTAATACTTGTTAACACTGGTTCTTCTGCATTTATTCTTAAATCTTCTGCAAGATTTTCAAGACTCCAAACCGATTGGGCTTCTATTTTCATTTCAAAATTATTTGAGCCTAAAACATCCGTATTGTATTTAATGGCAAAATTAATTTCTCCATTATTAGGATTCACTGTAAATCCGCTGGTTAAGGCATCTGCTTTATTAACTAACCAAACCCCACCACCTTGAGATACTCCTCCCACAATAGAGGCACCGGTTGGTAATCCACTGATTTTAATAACGATAATACCAAAACCACCTGGTTGAGAAGGAGAAAGTTTAATAAGTCTTGAAGTATATGTCTCGCCAAAAAAGTTTGCGTTATCCGCTGTAATGACGGATTGATTAGCAAGAGAATTATTAATAGCTCCAAAATCAATATCTTCAGGAGCCGTCTGTTTTTGTAACTCACTTAATGCAGGATTACTTGGATAATCATTGGCATAAATACTTCCACCTCCTCCTGTAACAAAAAGAGTTTTAGCTAATCCACTTCCAATAAATTCATCAGTTGCACGGATATGCTCAATATTAATATCAAAAGATAAGGTAGGTAATACTCCTTCAACTTTTGCATCATCACCTGGTGTTACGATGGGTGTTGATGGAGCATCTGAAGTAAATTGGTTTTCCACCACTTCTGGAATATCAACGGGAGCTTGAGTAAAATCAAAAGAAGACTCCATCTCTTTGGCTTTACTGTTGTCTTGTTCCATTTGTTCTTGTTGCACTATCATTTGAGAGACTTTTTGCATGGTCTCTTCAATGTCTTCAACAATTTTTTTGACTTTATCTTCTCTTTGGATATCGGCTTCTACGGGCAATGAATTAATGGGCAAATCATTAATTTCTTCAATTTGTGAGAGAATTTGTCCTAAAGAAAACTTTTGTCCACCCATACCCACAAAACCAGGAGGGTTGTCACTGTATCCCATTAATGCCATAGAAACAAACGTAAAGATTCCGCCGTTGGGCAGTGTTACAACAATATCACCCCCCACCAATCGATAATCCAACGTTTCTAGGTTAACACCATCTAAGGCATACTCAATCTCATCACCAGGACGAACGTACACAGCGACATTCTGCCCTTTTTGTGGGGATTTTTTTACAAGAACTTTTTTATTTTGATACTGTAAGATATCTTTGGTATCGGTAATTACCTCAGAGGTCTGAGTGTTGATATTTTGTTTGGGGGTGGTTTCTTCTGCCATATTTTTGCCTTTTTACATAGCTAATTGGCTTATTTTACCATAAAAATCTTAGGAGTAATATTAAAGTGACATAGAATTAGCAAAATACTATAGAATCGGGTTTTAAAGCCATTAAAAGGTTAAAAAATTATTTCTTAATTCCAAGAAAACATTATCCCAATTTCCCTGTCTACTTTGTCGTATTATTGTCATACTTTCATACCAATTATTTTTTCCTTTTTCACCCCATCGAAATTCACAATATTTTGGCAACAAAAGAAAACTCTTTTTGTTTAAAGCCCCCGATAAATGGATTAAAGCACTGTCTATTGAAACAATATAATCAAGCTTTTCTACGCATGAAGCTGTGATGGTAAAATCGGTTATAACAGAACTTAAATCAACTAAATTATCCATTATAGGCAGTTTTTCTTGGGTGTATTTTTGCAAAGAGTAAAAAATTATATTTTTATGTTCTTGGATTAAATCAATAAAATAGCTCAAAGGAATGGATCG
Organism: Arcobacteraceae bacterium; assembly: GCA_041672515.1. Lineage (GTDB taxonomy): Bacteria > Campylobacterota > Campylobacteria > Campylobacterales > Arcobacteraceae > Marinarcus. Next base: position 19,720 of record JBAYZM010000004.1, on the reverse strand, counting down.
ATTGTGATTATTGGAGTGTTCAACATTTCCTTCCCAACAAAAACCAACACTCATTTTTGTTTTATTTAGCGATATCGTATTGCATGGGGAAGAAACCAAATAAGGAAAAGTTGTCGTTGCAAACATATCTTTATGTTTGAAAATTCTTGGCAAATCCATTAAGGAAACAAAATACTCTACATCGTCTAAAATGTCTTCATGCGTACAAACCACACACTGCTGAAAACTGTTTTGCATGAGCTCTTTTAATGGCTCTCGAACTGCAAAATAGACTTTTTTTGCCTCTTGAAAAGCGTTTAAAAAACGGGAAAACTGAATGGTATCTCCGTATCCTTGTTCCCCTTGCACTAAAATTATTTTATTTTTTACATCATGATTTTGCAGAAGTGGCACATTGTACTTTGCTTTTTTTAAACTGTTTTTTGCCTCAAAACGATAGTGATACAATTCCCAACCATGTGCATAATCGCCCAATTGTAAAAGGGCTAATGATTTTGCAAATAAACAATCGTAATAGAAAGGTTCAAGACTCAAGGCGTGATCAAAATAGCGAATTGCCAATTTATTTTTAAGAATTTTATGATAACAAAGTCCCGCACTGTAAAGTGCTTTAACATACTTTTTATCGTGTTTCAACACATATAAATAGTTCTTTAAAGCATACGAGAAATTTTCTACGGTTAAATATAAATTGCCAAGGTTATAGTACAAATCCATATCATGGGCATTAAGACATAATGCTTTAGAAAAGGTATCAAAAGCCGTTTGATACTCTTTTAGATTTTTATAACAAATGGCTAAATTGAGAAACCCGGTATAGTGTCGAGGATTGATTGCAATGAGCTCTAAAAAGTAGGTTTTTGCCTCATCAAACGATTCGTTTTTTAAATAAGCAACCCCTAAATTAAAGAGAATTTTTTGATTTTTATTCTCATAATATAGTGCCTTTTGATACCATTCAATCGCTTGAGGAATTTCATTATTCGTAAAAAAGATGTTCGCCATATTACCATAAATAAACATCCATTCCCAAGAGGAGTGTTCAAAATGTAACTGCTCTTGGTATAGAGTTAACGCTTCATTCAATGCGTTATTATTTTGAAAATTGAGTGCTTGGCATAACTCTTTTTTCAAAAAAACTTCCTTTTTTTACTGTTTGGATTGTCGTTGTAAAAAAGTATTGGCAAAAACATAGCCATTTTCTTTGGATTTTAGCATCCAAAAAAGACCTTTTTCTTTATCTTGTTCGACGCCATATCCCTCATGATAAAAAAGTCCCACATAATATTGTGCTTTTCCATACTCGCTGGTGGCTGCTTCAAAATACCAAAAAAATGCCTCTTCATAATCTTGCTCAACAAGCTCTCCTGTTCGATAAAAATCACCCAACTGGGCTTGGGCAAATTGATTCCCTTTTTTAGCAGAGATTTCTAACCAATACAACGTTTTGTCATAATCTTTTGCCACGCCTTCACCACTGTAATACATGAGGGCTAAGTTAAATTGTGCCACGTCATCATTTCCATTGGCAGCTTTTTCGTACCAATAAAATGCTTTTTCCATATCTTTGGGCGTTCCCATACCAAAATAATACAAACGGGCTAAATTATTTTGAGCTGCCGCAAATCCTTTATTGGAAGCTTTTTCATACAAATCAAATGCTTTTTTTAAATAGGCTTCATTGAATCCAAAGTTTTCATATAACATGGCCAAATTAAATTGAGCCACAAAATAGTCTAAATTGGCCGCCTCTTCGTAGAGTTTCATTGCCTCTTTTTTGTTTTTGACCACGCCCAATCCGTGTTCATAAAAGTAAGCTAAATTGTTGAGTGCTTTGGGGTCTTTAAGCGTAGCGGATTTTTCAAGCCAATGCATACTTTGATAGATATTTTTTTCAACACCCAAACCATTTTGATACATTAACGACAAATTATATTGGGCACTGGCATGATTCTCTTCTGCCAATTTTAAAAATATCTCATACGCTTTGGTGTACTCTTTTTTTTGATACCATTCAACGGCTTCATCAAATTCACTTGCCCATAAAAAACAGATGCTAAGCAGTTTAAGTGCGATTATTTTATAAATCTTCATACGCGATGTCTCCTATACTGCTGATTTTATTTTTAATAACACCCTTTTCAAATTCACTTTTAATCACACACTGCGATAAATCTTTGAGAGGTGTTAACTCTTTTTTTACCTCATCCGCCGTTTCATTTTGTGCCATTTCTTGTAACTCATGTTTCTCTTCTAAAATCGACTCCACTTTGTACCAAAAGAGTTTATGTTCTAATTCAAAAGCATCATGGTTCAAAATTTTGTCCACGCCATAACTGCTTGTCATTTTTAAAGTGGCATTGGTACCACACTCATTTTCTTCAACGTTTAAGACATAATCTTCATGTTGCAATGTGTGAAAAACAATACCAATTTTTGTCACTTCCAATCGGTCTCGGTACGAATCAATAAGGTATTTGCCATCATCAAAAAAGACCAACTTTCCGGCTTCTAAAATCTCATCTTTTGTTAAGGCATCAAAATAATTGGTCGTTTGAAACTCTTTTGAAGTACATCCACTCAAAAAAGAGAGACTCAACAACACACTTAGCGTCATATACCGTTTTTTCATTTACGCCCCTTAATAATTACTGATGGCATCTAAACCAATCGTAGTACAAATTTCAACATCTTTTTCATCTTTTATACTATCACCTATGATTATTATATCATTGGATTGTCCAAAATTAACAATGGTACGTAAAAAGTGTTTTTTATCTCTGTCTTTTGAGATAGTCGTCGTATAATCTTTGTTGATACGTAAATAATCCAAATGGAATTCTTCCAGTTGTTCCACCGTAAAATCATTGGAACTGAATCGTTTGAGAATTATTTTTGAACCAAATCGATGGATTTCATCAATAAAAGTTTTGAAAATTTCAACATTGGTCGAGGCATTATACGAGGTCATACTAAAAACTAAATATTTTGCAATATTTTTATTGTATAAAAATAACGAGTGCAACCAATTAATAAACTCTGAATCTTTCAGTGAAAACATGGAAAGATTAATCGCAATGGCATACTCAATCTCGTTATTTCTAATAAATTTAATGACCTCTTCAATAATTATTTTATCAAATTGAACCGCCAAATTAATCTTTTCTGCCACGGAAATAAAGACCCCAATAGAGAATTTTTCTCTGTTTTTATCGTATAAAATAGGAATGGCTTCTTTCATTATGATTCGTTTGCTTTCATCTGTTGTTCGAGTATCAAAGCCAAAGGTAACATCAAAAGAACCACTTTCAATAATGTCTCGAACATTTTGTTCTAAATATTGGAATTTATCCAATACCTCGGTTGGACTGACAATATGATACGACTCTTCTTTGGTTTTAGCGATGGTGTAGGCATCACTTGAAGCGTGTAAAATAGAGTCGATGGTTCCATATTTATCAAAAGGTACAAAACTAAAATAGGCTAAATTGGCTTTGACTTCATAACGCAATTCCAACTCTTTTAACTCGGCTTGTAAACTTTGAGCAAACTCTACAGTTTTGCTCTCGTCTTCATTTTTTAATATCATCGCAAATTCTGAACCGAAAAATCGGTACAAAGTGGCTTCTTGAAGATTGATTTCATAAAACTTATTTTGAACAACGTGCGTGAACTCTTCAATTAAATGATTGGCTAATGCTGCACCAAACGCTTTGGTAAAATCTCCTAAGGCTTCAAGTTTAATCGAACCAATAAAACCATCTGAACCCACGATAAACATATTTTTTAAATCCAGCTCAAATACTTTTTGATTGGGCAATCCGGTTAAGTCATCGGTAAATACTTTTCGCTCTAAGATTCCTTTATTGATGTTAAGCTCATTAACCACCCCAATGTATTTTCGTAAAATTTTATTGAGTAATCCAAATGCCTCATCAATATCCCCATTTTGTCCTGATTTTTCATCAATTTTATGCATAAAGTTATTGTCTAAAGCATCTTTCATGGAGAGTTTAAACGCTAAAATTGGCTCCAATAACATCTTTTTAATAAATAAAAAATAGGTTAACAACGCAAAACAAATCCCAATGAACGTAACTAAAAAAGCATCCATCATATACTCTTTTTTAAGCAACTCTAATTGCTCTTGCATGGCTCTTTCGTCGATGGTATATTCAAAATCGGCTAAAGGCTGATCTAAAAAATATAAGACTCGTTTATTGACTTTTTGTTCATTTGCCGTATTCATGGGTTTTTTGAATTCATAATAAAATTGCAATACCGAAACCGTATTGATAACCATTTCATTTTTACTCAAAACAAATTTTAATTTTATGGGTTCTTCAATATTGGCAATCATGGTATTAAAAAACCGATACATATTATTATTTTGTAATACAATGTATCCGTTTTTAGCATCCGTGCTGACTTCATTTATCTCCCAATCTAAGTTATACGGATAATTGGAATTTTTAATCAAATTCTCTTTGGAAAAAATTAAACTTCTGTAGGTAATTTTAAGAGAGTCCACCGATAAAGTATTTAAAGCGACTTGAAGAATATTATTAATCGTTTCATAATTGCTTTTTAAAATCTTTTCTTGTAAATCACTCATCACAAACTCTAATTTTGTATTGAGTTGATGATAGAATTTCTCTTTAATCTCTTTTTCTTTGTTGTAATAATTGTACATAAATAAAGACGCAATGAAAGAGACGAAGAAAAATCCAAAAAGTGCAAACTTTTTATTGAGTGTCCACGTTAATTTCATGACTCATCTTCTGTTTTGGTATCAACAATTGCCATGGTAGAATCGTTGGGTTCTATGGCATTGTATTTTTTATACAAATCTTGTTTATTTTGAATTTGCTCCACTCGGGGATTGTTTCTTTTGAGTGTTTTAGGTAAATTCTTAGCGGCTTCTTGGGCTTCTTGATAAGTGTCAAACACCCCATACATGACTTTAGAATTTGATGTTTCTTCCCCAAAAATAAATGAAAATGCTTTTTCTTCAATCTTATTCATTTTCATAAATTTTTCACTCTCTTCTTGCGTTGCTAAAGTCGCAATGTTCAGTGTATATTTAGAAGAAGGGGCATTTAAAAACTCCTCTTTAAAAGAAATCGGCTTTTCTTGCTTAATTTCAAGCTCATTTTCATCTTTTTCTAAAGGTTCATGATCGGGTTGTTCTGGCATGAACTCTTCTTGCTGAACGGCAGGTTCTTCAAGTACGGGTTCTGGCTCAATTTTTTTTTCTTCAGGTATTACTGTTTTCTTTTCTTTTCGTTCCTCTTTTAATTCACGTATCTCTCTTTTGGTATCTTCTGATATGGTTTCATACTCCACTTTTTCAAATTGCAACGTAGGTACACCTAAAGACAAATGTTGGTATTTTTCATACAACTCTTGTTTATCCTTGATAAATTCAATCACTGGAAAATATTTCTCTTTGGTTTCATAAGAGAGTTTAGAAAGCGCAGCATTGGCTTCTTCATAGGTTGGAAAAACACCGTACGCAATTTTAATCCACTCAGCGTTGGTACCGTATCTAAAAATCAAACTATTTTCAGCAATATTTTCTTTATTGACCAATGTAATGGCATCGTCTAATTTTGCAAAAGTTACTAAGTTAATCGTATAGGTATCAGCTTTTGATGCAATAAATTGTTCTTTGAAGCTTTCATTGCTGACATACTCTTTTTGAGCTTTAGGCGCCAAGGTGATGGTTTTGGTTTCAACAAACTCTTTGGGTCGAAGTTCATCAAAGCCATCAATAAAAGTTTTATACAAATCTTTAATGGTTTTAATAGAAACCACTTTATACTCTTTGGTTTCATTTTTTGCCATTTCGTTTAAAGCCCCGTTGGCTAAATCCATCGTTTCATAAATACCATACGCCATAATATTTTTCAATTTATAATCATTAAGCACATCAATCATAAACGCTTGTTTCGATAAAGCATTGTTTTTAATATACCCAAAGGTATCGTAAATCGTATCAAATTCACCAATGTACAACGTAAAATACTCATCATTGGCATCTAAAAATTTATCTTTGAAAATCAAAATGTCTTCAATCGTATCGACAACTTTGGTTTCCATGGCTTTTTCTTTGGCGGCTTCTTCTTTAGATTTTTCAAAAATAGAGGCAAATAATGCCATATCTTCTTTTGATTTTATAGTGTTCTTATTGTATTTACTTCGTGTAAAATCAATAAAATTGGCTTTGGTTGGGTCTAACTCAAAATGAGAAACCAATTGTCCTGTTTCAAAGGTGAGTTTGAAATAGTCATTTAATCGGCTCTCATAAAACTCAATAAGCGATACTTGTGCGGTGTTGAGTTGTCGTTGTGCGGTTAAAAGCGTTTGTAAATCTTGTTCCCCATTTTTAAAGGCTTCCCAATACGATTCAACGGTTACTTGAGAGGATTCTACTTCTTGTTTGGTGCTTCCTATTGAGCTTTCTAAGGCATTGAGTGATTGGTGCAAATTGGAGATAATCCATTTGAGTTTTCGTCTCTCTTCTTCAATTTTATATTTGGTTTCTCGAATCGTACTGTAGACAGAGAGAATTTTATTGGAATCTCTGTCGCCGTTGTATAAATTGTATTTTACAGTAACATACGCTTCATTCATATTTTGTCGATAATACTCTTCAGGTTCAATATCTTTATCATAAATTCTTGTGTGCGTAAATTCTAAATCTACTTTGGGCTCATACGCCGATTGAGCCCCTTTTAATTTATATTTTTCTGACTCCACGGTAGTTAAATAACTGACAATATTTAAATTCTCTTCATTGGCTAAAATCAATAACTCTTCAAGAGGTGCGAGTTCTATCTTAAACTCATATTCATACGGCAAGGTATATTTAAAATCTTCCCCCACAATGTATTCATAATATTTAAGTGATTCCACAAATTTTGAATTGGTTTTGGACAATTTAGATTCGGCATTGGATACACTGGCTTTAATGGAACTGATATCCCCAATAGAAGCAGCTCCTAAATCGTATTTAATGGTTACAATTTCTAAAATCTTTTGCAACATTTCCATATTGATACGCGTAGCATAGAGCGATTGGTAGGAAAAAACCACTCCAAAATAAGCTTTAATGGCATTTTGTATCTCTTGTGAAATCGCCAATTCGTATCGGTTTTTAGCCACTTCTAAACTCTTTTCTAACCCTTTGATTTTATTATGAGTGGCACCACCTGCATATAAATTTTGTTTCACTTGCAGTTTTGCTGTTTCATCGTGATATCGATTTTTTGGGCTATCAATCCCGTCATCGCTTGGCGTTTTTTCGGTTGTTCCATATTTGTATTCAACATCAACGGTTGGTTTGTATCCAGAATAGGCTTCATCTAAATTCAATTTAGCTTGTTCGACTTTTTCACGGGCTATTTTGACATTGTAATTATTGGCAACCGTTTCTAAAACAACATCGATTAAAGAGACTTTGACATAATTGTTGACTTCTTCATTGGTATTTAGACCCAATGTTTTATTTTTTTTAGCTTCAATTTTAGGAGATATTGTCCCGGTCAGTCCCGTTTCCACGCCATACGTTTGATTGACTCCTTTGGTTTCTTCCGGAAGAATTTTATCGGGTTTACTCTCTTGAATGGTTGCTTGTATTGGTGCATTTGAAACAATATTTTCATTGGCAATGACACTGCTACAAATAAATAAAAATGTCATAAAAGAAGTTTTGATGGGATATGATCTTTTCATTATTTCTTTTCTATCCTAATGATTAAAAATCCAAACTCATTTACGTTTTGAATATTGGTACTATTGGGTCTGAGCAAATCAACTTGAACATCTTTAATATCGTATGAGAGTTGCCGAATTAAATTCCGAGCATTAATCGTTCGCGCCAAAGAAATTTGTTTCATCACTGTTGCACTGATTTGATTCGTAGGATCAACTGCACTGATTTTTACAACATGTTTAGGATATTTTTCTTTCACTTGCGTAATAAATCCTTTAATTTCCATTATCGTGGGATTATCCAGCTTAATATCATTGCCACCAAAATTTAAAACCAAATAATCCTCCGCTGCAATCGTAGCTTGTTTGGATTTTTCATCTTCATAAATTCGGCTCAAATCTTTTCCAGCACTTTCAATATCCCCTACTTCTTCTTTAGTTTGAGGGTCTTCTATTAATTCTGGTTTTAAAGGTTTTGTATACAAGGGTTGCTCGATTTGATCGGTTTGCACCTTTTTTTCAGTAACCACCTTGGTGGGATTTTCAGATAAAATAACTTCATTGGTTGGAATGGTTCCCGTGTATGAAACTTTAAATTTAAATTGAGCATAATAGGCAATATTGACAATGGTTATGAGTAAAAAAAGTAATAAAACCAAAATTACAGAAGAAAATATATCCACAAATGGTGGCCAAGGATTAAACTCTTCACTGCATCTTTTTGCCATAATCTACTTTCTTAACTTATTTTCTAAGGTATTTAATCGTGTATCCAACTTTTCAACAAACTTTTCCATCATTTCTTGATTTTGTTTTTGCAAATCCAAGAGTTGTTTCATGGTTTTGTTTTGACTGGTTGCAATATTGGCTAAACTTTGAATCGATTCATCCAAGGTATTTGAGTTGGAAAATTGATTAATATTGAGCTCTTTAATGGAATTAACAATGCTTTCTAAAAGAGCAATTTCATTGCCCGTTGATTTATTGGAAGCTTCAAAATTTTCAGACAACATTTTATAAACCACTTCGTTGCCTTCGGCATTTTTTTTCAACTCATCTTTTAAACCACCCATCGCATCGGCAAAAACATTCAAGAATTTTCCAGAGGTCATCATATCGCCAGAGATTGCTTGCATTTGCCCCGAACCACTTCCGCTGGAACCTGTACCCATGGTTTGCTGAAACTGTTCAATGACTTCAGAAGATTGGGTATCAATAATTTTACCCTTCATCCAATCTTCAATGTCTTCAATAAACGCTTCTTGATTTCGGCTTAAAATATAGGTTTTAACACTTAAAATAATCGCCGTCGCAACTCCAAATAAAGAAGACCCAAATCCGATTGCCATACCACTTAACGGTCCTGCAAATCCTGAAATAACTTCGGCTAAATTAATATCTCCACTGAGCGATAAAATAATAGCACCCATCTCATCGATTGATTTTAAAAGTCCTGTAAATGTTCCAAAAAGTCCAATCATAAGAGCAGTTGCTGTAAAAAAGTTAACATAGACTTTTTGATTGGCAAACTTCTCTTCCAACCAATTCGTTACATCTTTGGCTTCACTTTGCGTAAAATAAAGCGTTCCACTCTTTGCACGTTTGTAAAACATATGCGCAATACTTGCTGGCATAATTCTATCAATCCCTTGCAAATAATAAATGAGTTGATCCCCTTTTTTATAGGCTAAAATCCCAAATGTTCCTGCTAACATGGTTAACCTAAACGCCGCGTGATATACAATAACCATCCCAATAGCCAATACGGTTAAAACGGCAATATTAAAAGTCAATGTCGACATAAAAAATGTAATGAACATTTTAAAGTTGGCAAATACCAAGAAAAAGATAAACAGCCAAAAAACAAAGTAGATTTTTAAAATCTTTAGTCTTCTCATAATCTACCTTAAAATAAAAATAAAATAATCGATATAACGAGCCCTAAAGCAACTGTTGTAACGGTGTTGGTCATATTATCGGCAATGTTTACAAACCCACCACTGACTTCCGTACTTTCACCTACAATAATCAATCCAATATCCGTCCCGTTAATATCCGTTACTTTTTTTAATATTTTAAAATACCCTTGATCAATAGCATATTTGTTTTTCAAAAACAGCAAATAGACTTCTTCATCCATGCTAGACATTGAGGCTGCAAATTTTGTATCGTAACGGACATTTTCCAACGTATACTCTTGGTTAACTTCTTTGTATTTTCCTGTTTTCGCTTCTAAAGAGATGAAAGCCAACATTTTTTTATCCAATAAAAAGACATATTCGCTGCCTTGTTTGACGAAGTCTCCTCGTAAAGAGTGGATGGATTCTTTGATTTCCAATACTCCATAAACATTGCCATCTCGCGCAAGTGGAAATAAATAAGAAAAGAAAACACCTTCGTTTAACACCTCAATACCAAAAAGTGATCGTTTGGAGCTAATGACAGTGTTAACCGCATTTCTAAAAACTTTATCTTTATTCGTAACATTTATAATATCAATACTTAAATCAACAAATCCGCCTTTTACAAACTCTTCATTTAAAAAGTTTTTAACGGCTTCCATAGCAATAGTATTGTTGTTTTCAATGGCATTGAGCAAAGCTCCATTTTGTTGAATTGCCACCAATATTTTTTCAAACTCAGTTTTTTTGTTATCCATTTTTACATCTAATATTTGTTCATAACTTTTAGACATACTTTGATATACCTCTTGTGATACTCGGTCGGTCATTGTTGTAATAACGTACATACAAATAAATATCCCCGAAATAGAGACAACACTTAATGTGGTAAACCAAAGACCTTTATTTTTCTTAAGTTGTGCCAATAATTCTTGCAATCTTTTTATAAAAGTAAACATTGAGTTTTATCCTTGTGAAGTAAATTGACATTTTATGGTAACAAAACATAACTATAACTTAAATTATTACTTTTTTCTAAGTAAAATTTAATTATAATCAATACTATTTTGAATTACGTAAGGCTAAATTTGAGTGATATACCCCAAACACCATTGCTCTCATGTTTTAAGTACATGCTGGATTTTTACTATGGTGACGTCAGCTTAGAAACCATCGCCAGTTTAGATGCCATAAAGAACGACGATTTCAACAAAGAATCTGTTTTTATCGTCTGTGAACAAATTGGACTTATTGCTTTAGAAAAAGAGATCAATGCGCAAAATATTCCCAACCATTTTTTGCCCTGTATTCTTTTTGATGAAAATAATAGCCCCATTATTTATCAAAAAAATATTGCCAATAAAAAAATTGAACTTTTTAACATTGAAGAGCAAAAAAGTGTTGAGATTGAATTTAAAGAGTTAAGTGCCTACAAACAAGCTATTTTAATTTTTAGAGAAGAAAATAAAAAAGATTTACTCGATAAAGTTGCCAACAACAATTGGTTTTGGGAGCCGGTTAAATCATTTTGGAAATCCTATGTCGAAGTGGGAATTTTAACTTTTTTTATCAATTTATTTGCGCTGTTTACCCCTTTGTTTATTATGATTGTTTATGACAGAGTTGTCCCCAATGAAGCCTATGAAACCCTTTTTGTCTTAAGTTTTGGTTTGGTTATTGTATTGATTTTTGAATTGGTTTTTAAAAGTGTACGAAATCACATTATCGATAAAACGGGTAAAAAACTCTCGTTGTATTTAGAAGAAGATTTAATGAAACGGGTTTTAACTCTGCAATCGCAATACGACACCATGATGACGGGAGCCAAAGCAAACTTATTTCGAGAGTTAGCCACGGTGCGTGATTTTTTTGCCACAAAATCACTGATTCAAGTCATTGATTTTCCTTTTTTTATTTTTGCTCTGATTGCCATTTATTTTATCTCACCTGCGGTGGCTCTTGTGCCTTTTTTTATTGCGGTTATCGTGGTCATAATTAATCTGGCTTTGCAAATTCCTATTTCAAATTTGAGTAAAAAGCATTTGGAAAATATTCAATCCAAACAAAACTATTTGGTGGAATCCATTCAAGGAACCGATACGGTTAAACTTTCAAATGCCATTGCTTCAAAACTCTTTAATTGGCGTACTATCATTGCCCATGCAGAAAATATTCAAGTTAAAATACAAAGAGTCAATGCCTTTGCTTTAAATACTTCTCAATCTTTGATTCAACTGACCACCATTTTAGTGGTTGTTGTGGGTGTTTTTCAAATTGCGGATAAAAATTTAAGTGTGGGAGGATTAATTGCCGTCACCATTTTAGCCAGTCGTGCAATGGTGCCGGTTATTAATATTTCTACCATGGTGATTAAATTTAAAGAGATAAAAGACTCTTTATACAATTTACGTGATTTTTGGAATTTACCTTTAGAAAATGAAAAAAATATAGAAATTGGTTTGGGAAAACTCAAAGGCGATATTGAGTTCAAAAACGTTACGTATTATTTTAAAAATGCCAAATATCCTTCGGTGAATAACATTAATTTCAAAATCACCAACGGTGAAAAAATTGGTATCATTGGACAAACGGGGGCAGGAAAATCAACGCTGTTAAAACTGCTTACGGGACTTTTACATCCAACAAAAGGAACGGTTTTTATTGATAATCACGATATTTCAACCATTCATCCGGTGGAAATTCGACAAAATATTGGGGTCATGACACAAGACCCATTTTTATTTAATGGTACGCTCAAAGAGAATATTGAACTCTCTCGACCCATTAGTAAAGAAAAAATGATGGAACTCATTACGCTTACAGGATTAGAAGAGTTGGTTAAAAAAAGTGGTCAAGGCGATGGCATTCCCGTGGGTGAAAGAGGATGCAATTTAAGTACCGGACAAAGACATTTAGTTGCTCTTGCCAGAGCCATTGTCAATGAACCTTCTATTTTAATTTTAGATGAACCCACCACGGGATTGGACGTAGGTTTAGAGAAAAAACTTATGGAGAATTTAAAACATATTGTTGAAGATAAAACACTGATTTTAATCACGCACCGATTTGCTGCATTGGAATTGGTGGACAGAATTGTGGTTTTAAACAATGGAAAAATAGTAGCAGATGGTCCACGTGATGCCGTCTTGCAAGCCTTACGAAATCCAAAAGGATAACCATGAAAATACATTATCAAGACGAAGAGTGGAACTACAAACTGGTCATTTACCCCATGATTGCCTTTGTGATTGTTTTCTTTATTTGGGCTACATTTACCCAAATTGATGAAGTCGTAAAAGGCGAAGGAAAAGTTGTGCCTTCGGGTCAAACGAAAGTTTTACAACACTTTGAAGGAGGAATTATCTCCGAAATTTTAGTGCGAGAAGGTGATAGTGTAAAAAAAGGGGATATTTTATATTTAATTAAAAATGAATATTTTATGGCAGATATTAACTCTCAAGAAGTTGAGATTATGGCTCTAAAAGCAAGAGCTATGAGACTGGAAGCTTTAATAGAAAATAAAATTCTTCTCTATCCTGAAGAGTTTTCTCATAAAATAACCGATATTTTATCCAACGAAATGCAAATATTTGAAGAAGAAAATGCCAACCGACACAGAGTTTTAGGAATTGCAGAAGATCAATTGGAACAAAAAAGATTAAAATTGAATGAATTGGTAACGAAAGCGGGTAACCTTGAAATTGAGTTACAATTGGCCAATGAAAATATGGAAATCCAAGATGCCTTGCTTCAAAAAAATGTTATCTCTCGAAAAAACTATTTAGTGGAATTGTCCCGAAAACTCAAACTCGTCACTGAAATACAAGAAATTAGAAGCACCATTCCCATTGTAGAAAACGAAATACAAGAAGCAACAAAAAAAGTTAAAAACGTTAACTCAGAAATCATGTCAAAAAATCTCAAACAACTCTCAGAAGTAAAACTCAGTCTTAAACAAATTGAAGAAAAATACAAAGCCAGTCAAGACCGAGAACAACGAAAATATATCATTAGTCCCGTCAATGGCGTGGTCAATAAACTCTACTTTAATACCATTGATGGGATTATTAAACCCGGTGATACCATCGCAGAAATCACACCCGTTGAAGATAAATTGATTATTGAAGCAAAAATAAAAACTTCCGACAGAGCTCAAATTTGGAGTGGGCAAAAAGTCTCTATTGAAATTACGGCGTACGATTTTTCCAAATATGGTCTTCTTGAAGGTGAAATTGTCTCTATTGCACCCGATAGTACCGAAGATAAATTAGGAAATGTGCATTATCTCATTCGTGTTAAAGCCGAAGAATTGGGCTTTGATGAGTCAACGCCTATTTTGCCTGGGATGGTTGCCAATATTAATATTCTAACGGGTAAAAAAAGTGTGTTACGATATTTGATTAAACCCTTAAAAGACATTGCTCAACACTCTTTGAGCGAAAGTTAATAGAAATGGCACAAAGATATGATAAAATAAAAAAAAATATTATTTAGGGATTTTTATGACATACATTGAATTATTAAAACGCATTGATACGCTGGCGCCTTTACCCAAAACGCTGTTGGATATTGAAGAGTTTAAAAAAACCAATAACTTTGAAAGTGCGGATTTGTCCAAAATTATTGAACAAGATCCTATTATGGTTTCAACCATTTTAAAAACAGCCAACTCTGCCATGTTTGGATTTGTCAGTAAAGTCGATACCTTAAGTCGAGCCATCTCATTATTGGGCGTTAACTTCACGATTTCAATTGCGTTGGGAAGTGGCATTAAACAAGCGTTAAACAGTGATTTAAATGTCTACGGAGTCAACAGCGATGCCTTTTTAAGAATCGCCAATATGCAGTCCAATTTTATTAATTTATGGATAGGAAAAGTCGATGCCGAGTTAAAAAATGAGTTGATACTTCCTGCTTTTTTACAAGAAAGTGGTAAATTTTTAATCAACAGTGCTATCGTGGATGAAAAAAAAGAGAATGAATTTATGCAAGAAGTTACTTCAAACTTTCAAAATATTTCCTCTATTGAAAAAACTTTTGCCGGCATGACAACTGCTGAAGTCACTTCCGCTATTTTCAAACATTGGAATCTGACTCAAAATATTATTAACTCCATTAAATTCAGTGACGACCCAAGCAAAGCCTTGCCACAACTTAAAAAACACTCTGAAATTTTGCATATTACAAAAATCGTATGCAATATTATCAAGCCTTTCGATGAAACCTCCATTGCCCTAGCAAAAACAAAAGTCGTAGAGTTTGGATTCGATCTTAAAGCTTTTGAAGCAGCTATCAGTAAAATGGAAGAACGATTACTGGATGAGTAATTCATTCCATATTGGTTGATAAAGAGAATATATAAAGGGGAAGATGAAATTCATCTTCCCCTTTTTGGTTTTAAACGGTTTTAACCATTTCTCTTTTTAATAATTTCTTCAGAAACGTTTTTTGGAACTTCTGAATAGTTATCGAAAATCATAGAGTATGTTGCTCGTCCTTGAGACATAGATCTTAAGTCTGTAGAGTAACCGAACATTTCTGATAATGGAATCATTGCTGTAACTAATTTAATTCCAGCTCTGTCGTCCATTGATACAACTTGTCCTCTTCGTTTATTAGAATCCCCAATAACGTCACCCATGTAATCTTCTGGAGTTTCGATTTCAACTTTCATGATTGGCTCTAAGATAACTGCACCAGCAGCTGCACTTCTACAAGCTTGTTTGAATCCCATTGAAGCAGCCAATTTAAACGCCATTTCAGATGAGTCAACATCATGGTAAGAACCATCGTAAAGTGTTACTTCGATGTTTACCATTGGGTAACCAGCTAAAATACCACCTTGCATTGCTTCAAAACACCCTTTATCAACTGCAGGAATATACTCTTTTGGAATTACCCCACCTTTAATATCGTTGTTGAATTTGTAGTTTTCTTCGCTACCAACTAAAGGATTGATTTTTAAGTATACGTGACCGTATTGACCTTTTCCACCCGATTGTTTTGCATATTTGTACTCTTGACTTACAGTATTTTTAATTGTTTCTCTGTAAGCAACTTGAGGAGCACCAACTTCTGCTTCAACTTTAAATTCTCTTTTCATACGGTCAACAAGAATTTCTAAGTGTAACTCACCCATTCCTGAAATAATCGTTTGTCCAGATTCTTCATCTGTATTTACTCTAAAAGATGGATCTTCTTCTGCTAATTTACCTAATGCAATCCCCATTTTTTCTTGGTCAGCTTTTGTTTTTGGCTCAACTGCAACAGAAATAACTGGTTCAGGGAATTCCATTCTTTCTAAGATAACTGGATCTTTTTCAGAAGCCAAAGTATCCCCAGTAATGGTATATTTTAAACCAACAACAGCACCGATTTCTCCAGCATAAAGCTCTTTGATTTCTTCTCTGTTGTTTGCGTGCATTTTAAGTAATCTTCCGATTCTCTCTTTTTTCATTTTTGTAGAGTTATAAACATACGTTCCAGATTCTAAAATCCCTCTATAAACTCTTGTAAATGTTAACTGACCAACAAATGGATCCGTCATAATTTTAAATGCCAATGCTGCAACTTCACCTTCGTCTGTTGAAGGAACAATTACAGGGTCACCATCTTGTGTTTCACCTTTAATGTCTTCAACTTCTGTTGGTGCTGGTAAATACATCGCAACCGCATCAAGTAAAGTTTGAACACCTTTGTTTTTAAATGAAGTTCCACACGTCATTGGAGTAATATTCATTGCTAAACAACCCGCTTTTAAACCTGCAGTGATTTCTTCTTGTGTTAACTCTTCACCCTCAAGGTATTTTTCCATTAACTCTTCAATAGATTCAGCCGCTGCTTCAACCATTCTTTCTCTGTATTCAGTTGCTTTGTCTAATAAATCAGCAGGAATTTCTTCTACGTGGTAGTTTGAACCCATTGCTGCATCATCATCCCAAACGATTGCTTTCATTTGAACTAAATCTACAACACCTTTGAAGTTCTCTTCAGAACCAATAGGAATTTGAATAGGAACTGGATTGGCTTTTAATCGCTCAGCTACTTGTTTTTCAACGTTGTAAAAATCTGCACCGGTTCTGTCCATTTTATTAACGAAAATCATTCTTGGAACTCGGTATTTATTGGCTTGTCTCCAAACCGTTTCAGATTGTGGTTGAACCCCACCTACTGAACAAAATACTGCAACAGCACCATCAAGAACCCTCATAGAACGCTCAACTTCAATTGTAAAGTCAACGTGTCCTGGAGTGTCGATGATGTTAATCATTAACTCTTCTTTAGTTTTTGGGTGAGTCCAGTTACAAGTTGTAGCAGCAGAAGTAATGGTAATACCTCTTTCTTGTTCTTGTTCCATCCAGTCCATTGTTGCAGCACCATCATGTACCTCACCAATTTTGTGTGAAAAACCTGTATAGAATAAAATTCTTTCCGTTGTAGTAGTTTTACCTGCATCAATGTGCGCTGCAATCCCGATATTTCTAACTCGGTTAAGCGGTGTTTTTCTAGCCATTGTTTATTCCTACCATCTGTAGTGGGCAAATGCTTTATTCGCTTCTGCCATTCTGTGCATATCTTCTTTCTTTTTAAAAGATGACCCTCTTTCGTTTGCTGCTTCAAATAATTCGTTCGCAAGTCTTTCAACCATTGTTCGCTCATTTCTTTTTCGTGAAGCATCAATTAACCATCTAAGTGCCAAAGTTTGTCTTCTTACAGCTCTAACTTCAACAGGAACTTGGTATGTTGCACCACCGACTCTTCTTGAACGTACTTCTAAAAGTGGTTTAACATTTTCGATTGCTTTTTCAAATAAATCAATCCCTTTGTCTTCACCTCTGTTATCAAGGTTAGCAATTGCACCATACATAATTTTTTCAGCAGTTGATTTTTTACCGTCAACCATGATAGCATTAACAAATTTTGTGATCACTTTACTATTGTAGATAGGATCAGCCATTATTTCTCTAACTGGAGCTTTTCTTCTTCTCATTTTCTATCCTTCTACTTTTTCTTAGCTTTTGCTTTTTTTGTACCATATTTAGATCTAGCAACTGTTCTATTAGCAACACCAGCTGTATCTAAAGCACCCCTTACGATGTGGTATTTAACCCCAGGTAAATCTTTTACTCTTCCCCCACGTACAAGTACAATTGAGTGTTCTTGTAAGTTGTGACCTTCTCCACCGATGTATGAAATAACTTCAAATCCAGTAGTTAATCTAACTTTTGCAACTTTTCTTAAAGCCGAGTTAGGTTTTTTAGGTGTTGTTGTATATACTCTTGTACATACTCCTCGTCTTTGTGGACACTCTTTAAGTGCAGGTGATTTAGATTTTTTAATCACCTTTTTTCTTTCTTTTCTAATCAATTGATTAATAGTAGGCATTTTTTCCCTTTTGTAAAAAGTAAAGAGTAATGTAAATACGGTATGTTTGTGTTAAGTATTTAGATTCTCTATAGTTATTTGGTTTGAGCAATTCAAGCAATGCTCATGCTTCTCGCAAACTTTGACATATGTAAAAACATAATCAAAACGATACTACCATTCTAGAGAAACGTAGAAGTTTTCTAAAAAAGTTTAGGATTATACTTAACGAGAGCTTAATTAACCCTTAGATATTGTTTGGAAATAAGGGAGCAGGCAATTGTTTGGAAGTTAAAATCAGTTTCTATGATAGCTTAATTTGCATATTTTAATTGAAGTTCTTTTTCTAGTTGACTTGTTCTCTCTTCAAAATCTTCAAATAAAATTAATTCACTTTAACCATTTTTTATATCATCTCTAATTTGGTGAAGCTCTTTTTGTCTTTCATAAAAATAAGGGTCATTCTCTAAATTCTTATCTTTGTACTGGTCAATTATGGCTAAGAAGTCCTGTACAAAACTATCTTGAACATTAAGCATTAATGTTTTCATAATAAAACCTTTATCTTTAATTTACTTGATTATATCAAAAGTTTTTATATAATCAAAATTGATTTTTAATTTTTGCAAGTTAAGAAAGTAAATATTGTATTAATTATTTTCATGCATCATTATTATTATTTGGAGAAAATTCTAAAAGAATTACGTTATTATGTCCACTAGTGACTAAAATGAAGAATAATCTTTTATCATTGTTTTGTAATACTATATTAAATCTCTCATTAAAAGTCTCTCCATTTTCGTCAGGTTCAGTAAGAACTCTATCTATTTTATTTATAAAATTATTTTCTTCTTGAGAATTTTTATCACATAAAAGAATAACACCGTATTGATAATTCAATGTAGTCATATAATCATGAATTTTTCTTAAATCTTTTTTAATAGATATATTACTTCTTCCATATTTTTTTACTTCTATTACTAAAAATTGATTTGTAATATCTTCGTTATCATGATTATTATCATTATGAAGTACAATATCTGGAGATGTCCAACTTCCACCATCTTGGGCATTTTTTGTAATTTCACCAGAAATTATAATATTGTTTAAATTTAATTCATTTTGATAATTAGTTAAATTTATTTTTAGCTGATGATAAAGTTCATAACAAAATGTTCGCTCCGTATGAAAATAGCTTTCTATCCAAATATTATGACAAGTTGTATCTAAAAAATTTCTAATCATCATTTGTCCTATTTTAAATTTATTGTAAGTATCTTTACTTTATTCTCATATTTATCTAGCATAAATTGTCTTATCGTCTAAAGTATAGTATCAAATTTATCATTATAATTTCCAAATAAAACAGTAATGATTTCTAAAAAAAATCATATAAACAATTTTTTTCTTCCCTAATAGAATTATTTAGCCAAAATATATTAAACAAAAAAGATGAACATTGTCTATAAAATAACCATCTAAAAACTCTTTCCCCCTCTTATTACCGCTAGACTCTAACATAAGGAATCCACATGAAAGTCATTGAACTTAGCCGCCAAGAATTTTTAGAATCAGCTCAAAGCATTGAAGATTATAAAAGTTTGACCTTTAGCAAACATTGCTTGGATTGGTGGGATGCTTATTTTAGTTGGACAAAATTTCCCCCATTGTGTTTAATCGATGAGGAAGAAGAACACTTATGTTATTTGTTTTACAGCATTTCAAAAGACAATGAGTAT
>JBAYZM010000003.1:0-30323 GCA_041672515.1 Arcobacteraceae bacterium | reverse complement strand
TCCTGCAAAACCACAACATTTGACATCGTTTGGAACAATCACTTCATTGGCACATACATGGGCTAGTTCAATAAACTTATCGTGTAAGCCCATTTTTCTTGAACTGCACGTGGTGTGTATGACTATGGGTTCATCTAATTTTGTAATATTTAATACAGGCACTAAATATTTTAAAGAGAACTCAATGGGTTCATAAATGCTCATTTGGCTTTGGAAACTTTCCAACATTTTTTTCGTACAAGGACTGGTGTCACACAAAATAGGATACTCTCCATTTTGTGAAGCTTCCCAAAGAGTGTGTTCTAACTCTTTTGATTTTTTATTGGCTTGATCAAAATAACCTTTAGAAGAAAAAGGCATTCCACAACACAAATTCTCTAAATTCTTCGGAAAAATGACTTCAAATTTGGCTTTGGTTAATAACTCCAACGTAACATCAAAAAGATTTTCTTGTTCGCTGTTATTTTGGGATTGTCCCATGGTTCGATTTAAACACGATGAAAAATAGACCACTTTTTTCGGTGAAGCAACCAATTTTACGCTGTTTTTATTGATTGTTATGGGTTTTGGTAAACTTTTTGTCCATAAAGGAAGGGTATTATTAGAGAGTTTTCGCAATCCACTTGTGAGTGTTTCCATATTTTTTGTGCCTAAAATACGATGTGTCCAATTCGCCACTTGCAACCCAACTTTAACGCCCGTTAAAACCGTTGAAAAATGATTGACAATAAAATCAGCTTGTTTTTCTTGGCTTTGTTGTATTTGTTTGTTGCGTAAATATTTGGTCAAACTTCCTGTATCAATTCCCACAGGACAAACAGTTGAACACAAACTGCACGTAGCACAGGTTTCTAAACCATCGTATTGATACGCTTTTTTAAGTGCTTCACTTTGAATAAAATCATTGGCTTCATCTTCTAAGCGACTGATTTCTCGTGAAGCAATGATTCGGTGCCGTGGGGTAAAAGTAATGACATTCGAGGGGCAATACGGCTCACAAAAACCACACTCAATACACTTATCGACAATTTCATTCGTACGAGGAAGAGGTTTTAGGTTTTTTAAATGCGCTTCATGGTCGTCATTGATAATCACACCAGGGTTTAAAATGCCTAAAGGGTCAAACAGATTTTTAATATCTTTCATCAGTTTATACGCTTCATTTCCCCACTCCAATTCCACAAACGCTGCCATATTTCGCCCAGTGCCATGTTCAGCTTTTAAACTTCCTTGAAACTCAACAGCAACAAGTTGGGTAACATCTTGCATAAAGGCATCATATCGTGATATCTCTTTGTGCGTTGAAAAATCTTGGGTGAAAACAAAGTGTAAATTTCCTTCTAAAGCATGCCCAAAAATAAGAGCTTCATTGTAACCATGTTTTTCAAACAAAACTTGAAGTTGTAAGGTTCCTTGGGCTAAATCTTCAATGGGAAATGCCACGTCTTCAATAATAACAGTGGTACCCGTTTGTCGTACGGCTCCTACTGCGGGGAAAAGTCCTTTTCGTATTTTCCAAAATAGGTCATACTCTTCTTTAATAGAAGTAAATGCAATCTCTCGAGCCGTTTTGAACTCTTGCAGTTCCTTGTAAATGGCTTGGATTTGTGAGTTTAATGCATCTTCATCGCTGGCTCTGGTTTCTATTAAAAGTGCCGCTACAGCTTCATTGAACTCTTTTAAGTAACGGGGCATTCCTTTTTGGTCTTGCACCGATTTAAGCGCTTTATTGTCCATGAGTTCAACGGCATCAACTTTAATGCTTGAAGAGAGTTTGAGTTTGGCAACGGCTCCACAGGCTTCATTGATATTTTCAAAAAAGACCAAGGCACTTGCTTTGTATTTAAAATCTTCTACGGTGTAGTAGGTAATTTCTTTAATAAATGCCAACGTTCCTTCACTTCCAATGATTAAATGCTGAAGCACTTCAAAAGTATCATCGAAGTCTATCAAAGCATTCAGTGAGTAACCGCAAGTATTTTTGATTTTAAACTTCTTTTTGATTTTTGCACTTAAGGCTTCATTGTCTTTGACCTCTTTGGCATACGCTTCTAACTGATTAAAAAAAGTTTCATGTTTTTCTTTAAACAACTCTTTACTTCGTTCATCGGCGGTATCTAAAATGGTACCATCGTAAAAAATGATTTTCATCGATTTTAACGTTTGATACGAATTTTGTGCCACGCCACAACACATTCCCGAAGCATTATTCGCCGCAATTCCTCCAATCATCGCAGCATCAATACTCGCTGGATCAGGACCTATTTTTTTTCCAAATGGGGCTAAAATGGAATTCGCTCCCGCACCCGTAATGGAAGGTTCTAAAGAGATATAATCTTTTTGTGCCGAGAGTTCAAAGCCTCTCCATGCTCTTGAGGTTACGACTAAAATAGAATCACTGATGGCTTGCCCAGAAAGCGAAGTTCCAGCAGCTCGAAAGGTCACGGGCAGTTTATATTGCGTGGCATATTCTAAAATACGCTTTACATGCAGTGCATTTTGTGCTTTGATGACAATTTTGGGAATGAGTCGATAAAAAGAGGCATCACTTCCATAGGTGAGTGTGTGCAATTTATCGGTAAATATGTACTCTTTGGGTATTTCTTGAATGATGGATTCATAAAAGTTTTGGTAATTTCCTTCTAACATTTTTTTCCTTTTAAAATTTTTTGGGGTGAAAAAATGGCAAAATTTACTCTCTTCTTGGCACGGTATAAATTTTTTGTTGGGGGTCATTGATAAAAGCATTCATTTTATCACATACTTTAAATACAACATTTGAAAGAAGTTTTTTTATCGATTTTGTATTCATTTATTTTCTTTTTAAACGAAAAGTCAAAAAGACTTTTCGTATGTTTTCATCACATTAATGCGCTTAATCCAAAGAATTCTGGATACATGGCAAGTATGGCTAAAACCACCATTTGTATGGCAATAAATGGCAATACTCCTTTGTATATTTGTATTGTCCTTACCCCAGCTGGTGCAACCCCTTTTAAGTAGAACAAACTGAACCCAAAAGGTGGCGTGAGAAATGAGGTTTGTAAATTCATCGCAATTAAAATGGCAAACCAAATGGGGTTGATTCCTAAAAGTTCAGAAATTGGTACTAAAATCGGCACAATAATGTATGAGATTTCAACAAAGTCGATAAAAAATCCCAAGACAAAAATGGCTAACATGGTAAAAATAATAAATCCCCATTTTTCATCTCCGGGTAAATTGGTCATAAACTCTTCAACTAACTCTTCTCCACCGGTGTAAGAAAATACCATTGAAAATGCCGTTGCTCCAATTAAAATGGCAAATACCATCGAAGTAATTTTAACCGATTCAAGTGCTGCTTCTTTGACCATATTAATGGAAAACGTTCGGTACATTAGCGCCAAACCAATGGCACCAAAACACCCAACGGCTGAAGATTCTGTTGGTGTGGCAATTCCTGCAAAGATAGAACCCAATACCATAATAATCAAAGTTAACGAAGGAATAATATCAATTAAAGCTCTAAAAACTTGTTTTTTCTTATTGCCACGACTGGGATCGGGTGGAATGGCTGGGGCTAAATCTTTTTTCCAATAGGCAATGAGTAAAATAAAAAGTATGTAGGCAACCACGAGTAAAAGACCTGGCCACACAGCTGCTGCAAATAAATCTCCCACGGGAACTTGGAAAACATCGCCTAAAATAATTAAAACAATCGAAGGAGGAATAATTTGTCCTAAGGTTCCCGAAGCACAAATCGTACCCGTGGCAAGTTCTGGACTGTATTTGTATTTTAACATTACTGGCAATGAAATCACTCCCATGGCCACAACTGAAGCTCCAACAACCCCAGTAGAAGCGGCCAATAAAGCCCCTACTAAAACGGTTGAAATGGCTACTCCACCTCGAATTTCTCCAAACAAAAATCCCATAGACTCTAAAAGTTTTTCAGCCAAACCCGTTTTTTGTAAAATGATTCCCATAAAAATAAACATCGGAATGGACATCAAAATGGTGTTTTGTTGAATGGCAAAAACTCTAAAAGGCATGAAATCAAACATGGCAATACCTTCTGCGATTCCTTCACTCAAACCGGTTATAAACCCTGCATCAAATCCACCATCGGAATAAATTTCAACCACACCTGCGGTTAAACCAAAAAAGACCGAAACCGCGGCAAATGTAAAGGCGACAGGAAAACCAAACAGAAGCATAAACAAAGAGGTAAAGAACATTATTATACCAATCATTTGGATTCTCCTTTTTCATCAATATCCACAATGTGGTATTTGTGTTGATTTAAATCGTTTTTCAGATTTTCAATCTCACCTTTTAAGTTATACTCATTTAAATCACACGTCCCTTTATAGACATTTAGATTTTTAATAAAGTAACCAAATGAAGTGATAATCAACAATAAAAACGATAAAGGAATCAACGCTTTGACTATCCATCGGTTCGGTAAACCACCGGGGTCTCCACTTCCTTCATTGGATAAAAAGGCTTCATAGGCATTATCAATCGAACTGATACCCACTAAAAGAGCAATGGGTAAAACAAACGTTACAACACCCACCATATTGATAAGCGCTTTTCGTTTAGGCGAACATCGGTCATAGACCAAATCCACACGCACATGCCCATCTTCTTTTAAGGTATACGAAATTCCCAAAAGAATGATGACCGAAAAAAGGTGCCACTCCATCTCTTGCATCGCAATACTTCCCGATTTGAAGAAATATCGTGCAATAACATCGTAAGTTACATTTAATATCATCAACACCATAGCAAAGGCTGTTATGGTTCCAATATAATCTGCAAACTTATCAAATCCGCGTTCCAGTTTTAATAACATTAAGAATCCTTTGATTATTCTAATAAGTTACAAGAACACAAAATTTTATGTTCTTGTAACTCATTTAACAACCCCAAGGGGAAAAGGGGTTGTTGAATTTTTATAAATTGTCTTTTAAGTATAAGTAGTCTGACATTTCTGTCCAAACTCTGACTTTCTTTTGATACGCTTTTTGAGAATCCAATACCTCTTTTAACAAAGGACTTGTTTTTGCCATCTCAATTAAAAGTTCATCATTGGCTTTTTTCATCGCATCCATAATTGGTTTTGGAAATGTTTTGATTTTAATATTAGGATATTGTGTCGCAATTTCTGACCACGCTTCACTGCTCATATGGTAGTTTTGAATGTACATATCGTACGAACTTACTCTCATAGCTGTGATTAAAATATCTTGTAAATCTTTTGGAAGTTTGTTAAACTCTTTTTCATTGACTAAGAATTGTAACTCGGTTGCTGGTTCATGCCAACCGGTGTAATAATATGGTGCCACTTTATGAAATCCCATACTGATATCCATTCCTGGGCCTACCCATTCTAACGCATCAATTGTTCCTCGCTCTAAAGAGGTATACAATTCACCCGGAGCAATGTTAATAACCGTTAATCCCAGTTTTGCCAATACTTCACCTGCAAACCCAGGAATTCTCATATTTAGCCCTTTTAAATCATCAAGCGTTTTAATCTCTTTTCTAAACCATCCACCCATTTGATTTCCGGTATTTCCACCAGGAAATGATAACACTTTGTGTTTTGCATAGGCTTTTTGCATTAACGCCATTCCACCACCATGGTAAAACCACGCGTATTGTTCAGGGGCTGTCATACCAAATGGCATGGTTGTAAAGGGAAGTGTATCAATATCTTTCCCTTTCCAGTAATACGAAGCCGAGTGACCCATATCGTATTGACCACCTTTGACCATATCTAAAATACCTAAGGCAGATTTGTGTTTATTCACGGCGTCGACTTCAATAACCAGTCTTCCGTTTGACATCTCTTCAACCATTTTAGCCATATTGGTTGGTGCATCAATAAAGGGAGAAAGTGTTGGTCCCCACGTTGTGGCAAGTTTCCACTTATACACTTTTTCTTTTGCCATCGAAGCAGTACTTAATCCAGCAAGTAAAGCAGCAGCCACGGCTATCTTCGTTGCTCTCAATAATATATTCATGCGAACTCCTTTTTTAGTTTCATTCAAATTGTAACGACACCAAATGACAATGATATGATATTTTAACCTACGACTACACTTTTTTAAAGATATATCCACAATCAACAATGGTGTGAATATACTCTTTAGGTAATAATTTTCGTACTCTTCGTATGAGTGAGCGAATCGATTCCAATGTCGTAACACTGCCTTCCCACACATAACTCTCAATCGTATCAAAAGTAACAAGCTTATTTTTATGCGATAAAAAAAGATTTAACAGCAGTTTCTCTTTTTTCGTAACACGTATTTCTTGATTGTCGCACCAAAGTGCACTGGACTTAAAATCAAAATAGCAATTTTCATCAAAATAGATAAAATTATCGTTTATTTTACATAATTTATCAATTTTTATCTCCAATTCATCGATAAAGAAAGGTTTTTTTAAATAATCATTGCATCCAAAATCGTACGCTTCTTTAATCATATCCAACTCAACAGAAGCACTGATGATAATAATCGGCACCTCATCGTAATATTCTCGTATCTTTTTCAGTAACTTTACCCCATCCAAACTGGGAACATTAATATCTAAAATGAAAATATTGTACCCTTCTGTAATGTTATGATACGCTTCTAACCCATCGATAAAAGCATCGACTTTATACCCTTTGAGTTCTAAGCGTTTTGTAATCGTTTGATTGAGTTTCACATTGTCTTCAAGTAATAAAATTTTCATTGTAACCTACCATAATTTGTGTTGGGCATTTTTAGGATAAAAAGCACACTCTCTTTGTCATTACGGACGAGAATTTTTCCTTGCATCTTATCTTCAATAATGACTTTTGCCATATACAAACCAAACCCCGTCCCCTCTTTTCTGGTGCTAAAATAGGGATCAAAAATATTGCCTATAATCTCAGCAGGAATGGCACCTGCGTCGTCGCTAATTTCAATAATATTGTATTTATCGGTTTTATAAATTTTAATGCCTATATTTTTCTTTTCATTGAGTTCCAAAGAGCTTTCTAAAATCTTATTTTTAGCATTGTTAATAATATTGAGTAACACTTGTTTAAATTCGTTTTCATAGCCATAAATCAGTAAATCTTCATTTTTATTAACATACTCAACATGAACATTGATGTTGGAATAAAAGATTTGTTTTCCCACAATATCAAAAATCTCATTGAGACACTTTTCAATAGAAAAAAGGGCTTTTTTTGTTGAGGGTTTTAAAAAATTTCTAAAATCACTCAACGTTTTCGACATATATTGAATTTGAACCATCGAATCTTTGACAAACTCTTCCATTTGAATATTTTTCAGTTCATTGAGTTGATACGACAACGCAATATCTTGTACTTGTGCAGAAAGTTCAACCAAAGGTTCATTCCATTGATGTGCAATGGCTGCTACCATATCGCCCATTTCAGCGAGTTTACTTTGTTGGATTAAGAACTGTTTTTCTTGTACTCGTTGCGTAATATCGTCCATAATACAGACAATTCCCCCAATGGTTTCATCGATGTTTTCGTAGACCGCTTTGTTTAAAATAAAATACCGCATTTTATCATCAAAGTGCAATGTCATTTCAGAGTTGTTGGTGCCTTGGGTTTTAAGCAACTCTTCATCGATTTTGATATTACGTTTTGCCACCTCTTGCGGGTAAAAATCGTATGCCGTTTTACCTATGACATCCTCTTTTTTTTGGTTAAAGAGTTTGGCAAAACTTAAATTGCAACCCAACAATTTACCGTCGATGTTTTTATAATAAATGGGATTGGGTAAAGTATCAAGTAAGACTTTATCAAACTTAATGCGATTGGATAAATCTTTTTCAACCACTTTTCTTCTTTGAATATTCGCGCGCATAACAAGTACTACAATAAATAAAACCAAAATAGTAAAAACACTCAGCATGGCAAAATTTCGATACTCTTTGTAGACAGAGGTCGGTTCGTTGATTATTTTGTAGCTATATGCATACTCATCCACATTGATTTTAAATTTCTTTAATTCTGCATAATCAAAAATATATTCGTTGGGAGAAGTCGTTATAATAGGAATTTCATGGATGGGTTTATGGGAAATTAAATAATCAATCGCCATGGAAGCCACCGATTCACCTTGTCCTTTGGCACTGGTTACAAATCCCCCAACCACTCCATTGCCCAAATAAAAATCCCACAATCCATAAATTGGCACTTGACTGATTTGCTTTACATCACTGAGACTTTGTTTATAGGTAAAAAACTTGCCCGATTTATCTTTAAACAACAACACAAACAAAAGAACCGTTTCTCCCTTTTCTTTGGAGACTTTTTGTTTGATTTCTTCCATATTAAGATGATCCAAATACTCAATTTGAAAATATTTAGAGTACTCTTGAATAAAGGGTTCAAGCTCTTTTTTCATCTCCAAACCCGTGGTTGAATAATCGTTAATAATCAGCAATCGTTCTAATTTGGGGTGCATTTTTTGAATGAGTTGAAAGTTTTTTGCCAAATCCACTTGTTCGAGTACGCCTGTCGCCTTTTTTATATTGGAAATTAACGTAGGAGTAAAGTTATTAATCGCACAAAAAAGCAGTGGAGTATGGGGGAAAAGTTCATTGATATGGGCATTTAAAAACTCCAACGCATCGTTGTCACTGGCAATGATTAAATCAAATTGACGCTCTTTAAACTGCTCTTTATAGAGTTCAAAAAGCTTTTGGAAATATACAGGAGTGGCTACCTTTTTGGTATCCATATAAATGGTGGTTAAGTTGATGTTGTTATGTTTATCAAATTGAGACTCAATGGCTTTAGAGATATCATCACTCCACTTATAACTTTTGTCATAGGAGTGAACCAATAAAACCTCTTTTTGTTGTATGGCAAAAAGAGGCAAAGCAAAAAAAAGGCACAGTAGTAAAATTTTTTTCAAAACATCTCCCACAAAGAGTTAAACAAATATGACATACCCCGATTTTGGACCGTGTGCTCCAATAACCAACGATTGTTCAATATCGGCGGTTTTTGAGGGTCCTGAAATAAATACCCCAAAACCTGCTTCTTCAAATTCAATCCGCTCATACGCTTCATGCATATTATTGACAATATCATCTTTGGATACTATTATAACAATATTATTGGCAATAAAATATAAGGCACGATGTTTGTTGTTTTTATTTTTCACCCAAACCACTGCATTTTCAGCTACAGCAAACTCACCTTTGACAATAGCTAAATCTAAGTTGTGCAGTTCATGCGGCGTATTAACTTCGTTCTCTTTTATGGTTGATAAAGTGCACTGTGGTACATTTGAACTAATAAATACAGCTTCGGGATAGAGTGATTCAATCAAAGAGTTCAGTTCCTCTTTTTTACACTCCAATGCCTTTCCTCCTACGGTTTGAATCATTTGACTGAATTGTTCAATTTTATTTTCATAGGTAATTCCAAAATTCTCAATATTGGGCAAAGCAACTTCTTCAACGGCGTTATTGAGTCGAATACTCTTTAAAATGCTCTCTTTACTTGACATTATTTCTCCTTTTTGGCTTTAGCATACAACTCTTTAAATGAGTTTTTAGGCATGGTTGGCATGGTTCTGTATTTTCCCCACACATTACTTTTTGAATACATAATACTCTTAGGAATAAAAGGAACCACTTTTCGAGCCACTTTTCCAGCAAACGTAAACAACATCGGGTGTTGCATAAGCCACGACGTCAGTTTCATGGCAAGTGCTTTTTTGCCATCAATTAATTTCGCTTTTGCCAAATCTTGCCGGTGGGCATAGAGTTGTTTATGCAAATCAATTTTACTGGGACACACATTTGAACACGATGAACAAAGCGTACACGCAAAAGGCAAAGTTTTATGCTCGGTTGGGTTTCTAAAAGCTCCTAATGTTGACCCAATGGGTCCAGGGATAACATACCCGTATGAGTGACCACCACTTCGTCTGTAAATAGGACATGTATTCATACACGCCCCACATCGAATACAATTTAAAGATTGTTTGTATTTTTCACTGCTCAAAAACGGAGTTCGCATGTTATCGACAATGACCACATGCATTTCTCCCCCTTCAATGGCGCCATGAAAGTGTGATGTATACGAAGTTATAGGTTGCCCTGTGGCACTTCGGGCAAGTAATCGGGTAAAAACACTTAAGTCTTCAAGACGAGGAATAATTTTTTCAATGCCCATACAAGCAATATGAAGTTTAGGCAAACTTGCTCCCATATCCGCATTGCCTTCATTGGTACACACGACCACTCCACCCGTTTGGGCAATGGCAAAATTCACACCTGTAATTCCGGCATCGGCTTGTAAAAATTTTTCTCGCAAGTGTTCTCGTGCAGCTCTGGTTAAATACGTGGGATCAGAATTTGAAGCATCGGTATGTAAAAATTCATGGAAAGTTTGTGCCACATCCTCTTTTTTTAAGTGAATGGCAGGCAATACAATATGAGAAGGGGCTTCATGTCGCAGTTGGACAATACGTTCTCCTAAATCGGTATCAACAACTTCCAATCCTTTGCTTTCTAAAAATGGGTTTAAGTGACACTCTTCGGTGAGCATCGATTTGGATTTAACCACTCTTTTAACGCCGTTTTTCTTTAAAATATTATAGACAATCTCATTGTGTTCTTGTGCATCTTTTGCCCAATGCACAATAATGCCTTTTTGAGTGGCATTTTTTTCAAACTCTTCTAAATAAAAATCGAGTTTACTCATGGTGTGTGTTTTAATGGCACTGGCAAAGGCACGCAATTTTTCCCATTCTGGAATACTTTTTGACGCCAAATCTCTTTTTTCTCGTACAAACCAAAGCGCCTTGTCGTGCCAATGCATTCGCTCATCGTTGGCGACAAATTTTGCGGCTTCGTATGGATGATTCATGACAGTCTCTCCCCTGCTAAAATTTGTGTAATATGCATGATTTTAATGGGCTGATTGTTTTTATTGATAATGCCTTCCATGTGCATTAAACATGACATATCTGCACCCGTCATTACTTCAACACCACTTTGCAAATGATCATTAATACGATCATGTCCCATGGCTGCAGAAATCGCATCTTCTGTAACAGCGAACGTTCCTCCAAAACCACAGCACTCATCATCCCGTTTTAAGGGCATGATTTCAATATCGGGAATTAAAGAAAGCAGTTTTTTAAGTTTTGAAAAATACGGAACATTCAATTCACTGCAACTGGCAAGTTTAAGTTCTCTGTGACCATGACACGAGTTATGCACGCCTACTTTATGAGGAAAAGAGACATTGAGTGTTTCTACTTTAACAATATCGTGTAAAAATTCACAAATTTCATAAATGGAAGTTTGGACTTTTTCATAATCGCTGTTGTCATTAAAAAACTCTCCATAATGCTCTTTGACCATTGCTACACATGAACCACTGGGGGCTACAATATAATCGTATTTTTTAAACGTTTCTACAAACTGATGGGCTAACTGTTTGACATCTTTTGAACAACCACTGTTTGCCATGGGTTGTCCACAACAGGTTTGTTGCAAGGGATATTCCACATTTAAGTTGCAATTTTCTAAAATTTTAAGCGTTGCCATACAAGCTTGCGGATAGAGTTCATTCATATAACAAGGAATAAAAAGACCTATTTTCATATTCATCCTTTGGGCATTTAATACGAAAATAATACTTTATTGGTATGATATTGTTGTGATATTTGAGGCGTATTGCTCTTATCGTTTTAAGAAAATGGTCATATCGTTGTTCAAATAATTTTCACGTAGCTCTATAGTCGTAGCGTTAAGCGTTTGACAAAAAGTAATAACCTCTTTGACTTTAATGCGATTAAAACTCTCATCTTTTAAAAAATTAAAGATAAATCCTTTTTTAGAATGCTCCCACGCATTGCCAATAAACAGAAAAAACTCTTTTTTACTCAAAAGATTCATGGCGCCACTGCATACATAATAATCACTGGGAATCAAGGTGTCTTTTAAAATATTTTTAACGTAAAACTCCAAAAAAGCAAATCGGTCTTGCGCAATACGAATCATGTTGATTTCGCAATCTACGCCAATATACTCTTTGGGCAGTTGCTTTTGGAGGGTTAAATACGCATAATATTCCCCAAAGCCACACCCCGCATCAACCAATGTGCTTTGATTGAGGTCTTTCATACACGATGTAATAATTTCAAATCGTTTGTATTGCGAATATTTTGAATTCCAATGCACCCCTTGTGCGCTTACTCCAAATTTTTTAATGGCATCATTGTAAAATTTGCTGTTGTCTATTTTAAACATAGCCTATTTTATTTGCTCAATTATGACGCCATTGTCTTTGATAAACTTAGAAATTAACTCTGAATTGGTGTGTTCGTACGATTTTTCATACACAATTCGCTTAATTCCTGACGCAATCAAATTCTTTGAACATTCACTGCACGGCTCTAAAGTAACGTAAATTGTTCCACCTTCAATACTAATTCCTTTTCGTGCCGCCCAAATAATGGCATTCATTTCGGCATGAATTTCATACACTTTAGACCATTCATGATGTTCTTTGGTATATTCTCCATTCCAGTGTGCTGTACAATTCGTATACCCCGGAGGAGTACCATTATAGCCCGTTGAAAGAATTCTTCCATCTTTAACAATCACCGCACCCACTTGTTTTGAGACACATTTTGAAGCACTGGCAATTTCACGTGCTATGTTGATAAAACTTCTATCACTTATCATTAAAACCCTCTATTTTTGACTAAAAATGAACCAAAAAAAGCTAATTTATGTATAAAATATGTCGATTTTTCATAAAAAATGATAAATTTCACTCATTTTGGTTTTATTAAACTATAATTAATTTTTCTGTATTATAACAAAAATTTAACTAAAAGGTTAGTAATGGATTTCAAGGACATAAAAGAATTAATCAAAGTTTTTGATAAAAGCGAGTTAAGCAAGTTAAAAGTCAAAGAGGGAGATTTTGAAATCTCTATGGGGAAAGGGGCGGATGGATATGTAACCGTAGCTCAACCTCAACAACACCATTTCGCTGCACCAGCTGCATCGTATGCTCCAGCAGTTCAAACTTCTGCACAAGCAGAAACGGTTATTGCTGCAAAACCTCAAGGAGAAACTATCAATGCTCCAATGATTGGAACGTATTACAGTTCACCTTCACCAGAATCTGCACCCTTTGTAAGAGTGGGAGACACAGTTAAAGCCGGACAAACTCTGTGTATTTTAGAAGCCATGAAAATCATGAATGAAGTAGAAGCCGAGTGCGATTGCAAAATTCTTGAGATACTTGTAAAAGATTCTGAACCTGTTGAATACGATATGCCACTATTTGTGATTGAAAAGATTTAATCATGGCAGAAATCAAAAAGATTTTAATAGCCAACAGAGGTGAAATTGTTCAAAGAGCTATTAGAACCATTAAAGAGATGGGTAAAAAATCGGTTGCAGTCTATTCTGCTGGAGATAAAAATGCCTCGTATTTAAAACATGCCGATGAAGCCGTGTGTATTGGTGGAGCCAAATCAACTGAATCGTATTTAAGTATTCCAGCAATCATAACTGCTGCTGAAATGACGGGATGTGATGCTATTTTCCCAGGTTATGGATTTTTATCAGAAAACCAAGATTTTGTAGAAGTGTGTCGATTGCACAACATTAAATTTATTGGACCTTCTGTTGAAGTCATGGAAAAAATGGCAGATAAATCAAAAGCCAAAGAAGAGATGGTTCGGGCAGGTGTTCCTGTTGTTCCTGGTTCTACTGGTGCGGTGCATACGATTGAAGATGGTCGACGAGTTGCCAATGAAATTGGTTATCCTATTATGGCAAAAGCCGCTGCTGGTGGTGGTGGAAGAGGAATGAGACTCATTAAAGCCGAAACGGAATTTGACCAACTTTTTATGGCAGCTTCCAGTGAAGCATTAGCCGCTTTTGGTGATGGGACAATGTATTTAGAGCGATTTATCAATAACCCACGACACATTGAAGTGCAAGTTATTGGAGACAGCCATGGAAATGCCATTCATATAGGGGAGAGAGATTGTTCTTTACAACGACGACACCAAAAAGTCATCGAAGAATCGCCTGCCATTTTACTTAATGATGAAACCAGAGCCAAACTTCTTGATGTTGCGGTTAAGGCCACTAAGTATTTAGAGTATGAAGGGGCGGGAACATTTGAGTTTTTAGCCGATGATAAACAAAACATCTACTTTATGGAGATGAATACACGACTTCAAGTAGAACACCCTGTATCAGAAATGGTCAGTGGGATTGATATTGTGGAGTTAATGATTAAAGTAGCCCAAGGTGAAAAATTGCCTCCTCAAGAGAGCATTAAATTTCGAGGTCATGCCATTGAGTGTCGAATCACCGCAGAAGACCCTAACAGTTTTCTCCCAAGTCCGGGAAAAGTAACGCAATGGATGGTTCCAGGTGGGCGAAATGTGCGAGTTGATTCACACGTTTACACCAACTACGTTGTGCCTCCGTACTACGACTCAATGATTGGGAAACTGATTGTATGGGGACGTGATCGAGAAAAAGCAATCAACATTATGAAACGAGCTTTAAGTGAATTTGAAGTAGAGGGTATTAAAACAACTATACCATTTCATATTAAAATGATGGAAAACAAAGATTTCATCAACAACACTTACGATACTAAATATTTAGAAAACTACAAGAAATTAGAAGATTTAGAAGAAAAAGGCGAATAGCCTTTTTCTAAAGCTTAAATTTATATTAAATTAAGTATAATCCCCCAAAATATACACAATTATATGCTTACTGTTTTTTTGAGATTTCTCTCAAAACCTGTTTTAAACACTTGAATTCTGTTTTTATCAAGTAACCGCTTTACCTAAGTTCGTTAAATAGTCATATATAGGTGTATCTTTTAAATTAATCTCTTTTCAGAGAAATACACAAGGACAACACATGACATTTAATGAATTTAACTTAAACAGTAAATTACAACAAGCTATTGACGAGGCAGGTTTTAAAGAACCAAGTCCTATCCAACAAGACGCAATTCCTGTCGTTTTATCAGGTAAAGATATGGTAGGACAAGCCCATACAGGAACAGGAAAAACTGCTGCATTTGGTCTTCCAATTTTAAATCAATTAAAATGCGATGGCACAGTAGAAGCAGTTATTATCGTACCCACAAGAGAACTTGCGATGCAAGTATCGGATGAAATTTTCAGATTTGGAAAGTTCTTAAACATTAAAACGGCTACAGTTTACGGTGGACAATCGTATTCAAGACAATTAAGCCATATTGCCAATGCCAGTGTTATTGTAGCAACTCCAGGACGATTTTTAGACCTTTTAAAAGGACATAAAATTGAGATTAAACCGAATTTTGTCGTATTAGATGAAGCCGATGAAATGCTGGATATGGGATTTTTAGACGATATTAAAGAGATTTTCACTTTTTTACCAACGAAAAGACAAACGCTTCTTTTCTCTGCAACCATGCCATTGGCGATTAAAAAATTGGCTCAAACCATTTTAATTGAACCTGTTTTTATTACGATTACCAAATCAGAAATGACCAACAGCAAAATTGAACAATCTTTTTACGTAGTTGATGAACATGAAAGAGACGATGCGTTAATTCGATTATACGATTTTAAAAACCCTGAAAAATCAATTATTTTTTGTCGAACAAAAAAAGAAGTGGACAGACTTTCAACGTTCCTTGTATCTCTTGGATACAGTGCAAAAGGTCTTCATGGAGATATGGAACAACGTCAACGTGAAGAAGCCATTAATGCATTTAAAAAAGGGAAACTTGAAGTTCTTATTGCCACCGATGTTGCG
Source organism: Arcobacteraceae bacterium (assembly GCA_041672515.1). Classification (GTDB taxonomy): domain Bacteria; phylum Campylobacterota; class Campylobacteria; order Campylobacterales; family Arcobacteraceae; genus Marinarcus. Next base: position 14,495 of record JBAYZM010000003.1, on the reverse strand, counting down.
GCTCGTGGATTAGACGTAAATGATGTTTCTCACGTCTTTAACTACCATTTACCATTTGACAGCGAATCGTATGTTCACAGAATTGGACGAACTGGACGTGCAGGAAAAGCAGGAAAAGCAATCTCTATTGTAACGCCACATGAGTTCAGAATGATTCAAAAAATTCAACAAACCACCGGTGGAAAACTTGAAGCAAAAGTTATTCCAAACATCAAAAGTGTTAAAGAGAAAAAAGTGACTTCATTTGTTCAAAAAATAAGAGAACAAGAAGTCAATGAAAGTGTTTATCTTTTACTCGAAGATTTAAAAGAAGAGTTTGATATTTCAACGATTGCTTTTAAATTGGCTTCCATGTTAGCAGAAAATACTGCCGTTCAAGGGGGTAATTTTATTGGTAAATCACAAAATGATATTGAACGATTATTTGAACGAATGAAAAACTCTCGTGACGATGGTCGAAGTGACTCAAGAGGAAGAGGAAGAGGAAACTTTTCACGGAATCGAACTAAAAGTGCTGGAAACAGCAGCGGTGGTGGAGGTGGATATAATTCACGACCACGTTCATCAAATGGTGGTGATTCAAACAGAGCTCCATCAAGCAGCTCACGAAGCAGAAAGAGAGATTAATCTCTCTTTCTTACCCAACTATTCTTGAGGATTTAACACCATGACCTTCATTGAATTTAAGAAACTCCTTTTAGATGCCGAAATAACTCTCCCCAAATTTGCCGAACTGATTAAAGTCAACGAAAAAAACATTCAAGCCTACAAAAAAAAAGGTGTTGTGCCTAATTCTATTGCTGTAGTTGTTCAATGTTTTGCGACAATGCATGAGAACAATTTAGATTATAAAGCCATTATTAAACCTTTGGAGTTACTAAAAAAAGAGAAAAAAGGGGCTGGATTTTCTAAAAAGAAAAAAAAAGAGGATAAAAAAAACTAAACATTAAGACTTTTAAAGTCATAATTTATAGAGATTCCTCATAAATACACGACTTTCCCTCTGCGCTTTCTTAAAGCCTTACTAATCAAAAAAAAGCTATAATCTTACCTATTTATGATTACAAAATAATTACAAAAGGGTCTCTGTGGATATTAAAACAATAGAAAAAATCAACAAAGTTACACAAAAGTCTATGTCAAGCTTCACCAAATTTTCATTGGCATTGCTCTTTGTAGCCTTTGTCTTTCTTTATAGTTATGCCTTTCATGGGAATATTGCAAATAATACTTTTTTGATTATTGGTGCTGTTTTTGGTGCCTATATGGCGATGAATATTGGTGCTAATGATGTTGCTAATAATGTCGGACCAGCGGTTGGCTCAAAAGCATTGACCATGATGTCTGCCATTATCCTTGCGGCTGTGTGTGAAGCAGCAGGTGCTTTTATTGCTGGAGGAGAAGTTGTAAAAACCATTAAGAATGGAATTATCGACCCAGCACTCATTACCAACCCTGAAATCTTTATTTGGGCAATGACAGCAGCCTTGCTCAGTGCTGCTATTTGGTTAAATTTTGCCACTTCAGTAGGAGCGCCTGTTTCTACCACACACTCTATCGTAGGTGGGGTTATGGGAGCAGGAATTGCTGCAGCTGGTTTTTCCATCGTTAACTGGGCAACAATGAGCCAAATTGTTGCTTCTTGGGTTGTCTCTCCTATTTTAGGGGGTATTATTGCTGCAGGATTTTTATATTTTATCAAACGCAATATTATGCAACAAGAGAATATGATAAGTTCAGCTCAAAAATTTGTTCCTTATTTGATTGCGCTAATGTCTTGGTCATTTGCAACGTACCTAATTCTAAAAGGGCTTAATCAAATTATTAAAGTCAATTTTTTAGTAGCCTCTTGCATTGGCTTAGTTATTGCTGTTCTTGTCTATTTGTACACTCAACGTATCATCAGTCATTCTATCTCAAAAATTAAAAATACAAGAGAAAGTGTTAATTCACTTTTTAATATCCCTTTGATTTTTGCAGCGGCTCTTTTATCATTTGCACATGGAGCCAATGATGTGGCAAATGCCATTGGCCCCTTGGCTGCTATTAATGATGCCATTATGCATGCAGGTATTTCAACGCAAGTTGGTATTCCTTTTTGGGTTATGGCAGTAGGAGCATTAGGGATTGCCGTAGGTCTTGCCTTGTATGGTCCAAGACTCATTAAAACCGTAGGAAGTGAAATAACTGAACTGGATCAAGTGCGTGCGTTTTCTATTGCTATGGCTGCTGCAGTTACGGTTATTATAGCTTCTCAACTGGGACTTCCTGTCTCTTCAACACATATTGCAGTGGGTGGTGTTTTTGGAGTGGGATTTTTACGAGAATATCTTGATTCAAGTGAAAGCGCGTACATAAGTCGAGCACGAAAACGATTTAGAAAAGACAAAAAAGATCTTGATGCCTATGAAAAAGAACTCCATACACTAGAAGCCATTGATAAAAAATCAAAAGCACACTACCAAAAAATTGTAGCCTTGCATAAATTAATTGATGAAAAAATCGAATCGGCTAAAGACGCCAAAAAGAATTTTAAAGAAGCCAAAAGTATTAAGTACGTCAAACGGGATGCCATTAAAAAAATTATTGCCGCTTGGTTAATTACCGTACCTGCTGCTGCTTGTTTATCTGCAGCCGTATTTTTTATGATTAAAGGAATTATGAGTTAGGAAATGGCTTAAATTTCCTAATATCATTTTCAAAGCACTTTGAGTTATGCTAAAATTGCATTTTAAAAGGAAATGACATCGAAGCATTAATCTCAGTTGCCAGTATCTATTTTTTTATTGTTATTGGTTTTATCGTTAAACGCCAGTTTAAAGAAAAAATCGATGAAAAAAGTTTCATCCTTTTAAATCTCTATTTTCTGCAACCCATTTTAATATTTTGGGGACTAACCAAAGCTCCTATTGATTTTGAGTTTATTTTAGCTCCTATTTTGTACTTTATTATTATCTTTATCTGTTTAGCAATTTTACTTGTGGTCAATAAAAGAATATTCAGCGACAGCAAAGACCAAGCCATCTATTTGGGCTCTTCTTTAGTGGGAAATACTGGAAATTTAGGCATTCCTTTAGGTATTGCTCTGTTTGGAACGGCAAGTGTTCCTTACACGAGTATTTTAAATATTGCCAATGTTTTTTTTATTTATATCTTTAGCGTTTACTTTTTTGCGAAAGACCAATTCTCCTTTAAACAAGCGTTGCAATCTATTTTCAAAATCCCCGCCATCTGGTTTGCTTTTATTGCTTTAGCGTTCAACTACTACCAACTGCCTATTGGGGAGCATTTTAATCGTATTTTAGAGATGGGTTCGTATACGGCTATTGTGATGCAATTGGTTATTTTTGGTATTTATTTAAGTCAAGTAAAAGTTAGAACCACCGCTTGGAAACTCTCTTTTCATGTCTCATTCGTCAAACACATTCTTTTACCCGCCGTTGGATTGGGTGTTATTTTATTAAGCAGTTTAAATCCCTATGTTGCAGCGATTTTACTGATGGAACTCATGGTTCCACTGGCGGTTAATAACGTCAATATGGCAGCATTGTACAATTGCAGACCACATGATGTAACCAGCACCATACTTATTAGTTCTCTTTTGTTTATTGCTTTAATTTATTTCTATTTAGAAATCATCCGATATTTTTTTGGTTTAGGATTTTAAAATGTGCGGAATTGTTGGTTGCAATTATGAACCCACTCTCAATTTTAAATCCGTTGTGCAACAACTGCATCACCGAGGTCCTGATTTTAGTGATGTTAAAACCATCCAAGGAAATACATTTGGACATACTCGTTTAAGCATCGTTGATTTGAATGAAGAAGCCAATCAACCGATGATATTTGATGACATTCTCATTGTCTTTAATGGTGAAATTTATAACTACCAAGAACTCAAAAAAGAGGAGAATTTAAACTGTATCACACAATCCGATACCGAAGTTTTAATACGCTTATATCAAAAATATCAAGAAAACTTTTTAAATAAACTCAACGGCATGTTCAGTTTTTGTATTTATGACATCAATGCCAATAAATTCTTTTGTGCTCGCGACCGCTACGGGAAAAAACCCTTTTTCTACTCTTTTAAAGAGGGGAGATTTATCTTTTCCAGTATGATAAAACCCATTATTACACTGCTTGGAACCACTCCTAAAATCAATAAAATTGGGTTGAGCCAATATTTGCAATATTTTGTGCCATTAAACGATAATACCTTTTTTCAAGATATTCATAAATTAGAAGCCTCTTCGTACCTCATCGTACAAAATGGAGAACTCCTTACCAAACGCTATTATAAAATCAATACCTACAAAAAAATCAAAGAGGAAACAACCGCCCTTAAAGATATTGAAGCGTTACTGATTTCGAGTGTTGAATGCCGTATGAAAGCCGATGTGGAAGTGGGAAGTTTATTAAGTGGTGGTATTGATTCTTCGTTGATTTCTGCTTTATATACAAAAATAAGTGGCAAACGTATTCACACGTTTAGTGTGGGGTACAGCGATTATCCTTCGTACAGCGAATTGCCCTATGCCCAAATAACCGCTCAACACATTAATTCACACCATCATGCTTTGGAGATTTCACAAAAAGAGTTTATTGACTCTTTCGATGAAGCCATGGAGTTTTTAGAAGAACCCCATGGCGACAGTGCGGCCATTCCTCTTTTTTTATTAAGTCAAAAAATCAAAGAAACGGGTATTAAAACCGTTTTAAGTGGTGAAGGAAGTGATGAAATCTTCTTAGGTTATGACAACTATGCCAAGTTTCTCAACTACTATGCTTTTGAAAAAAGTTTAAGCTCTGAACAAACCACTTTTATGGATTCCATTATTGGGGCATTGCAAAACAACACTAAAGAGAGTGAGTATTTGCGGCGTGTGATTAAAAAAGAGAATTTGTATAACTCATTTGGAGAGATATTTACCGATATTCAAAAAAAACGTTTGTTTACCAAAGTGCCTCATTTTAAGAGTGAAACCCCTAAACTTGACCCCGTTGATTGGATGAGTTATATCGATTTAAAGATTTGGTTGGGGCAGAGTTTACTCAGTAAAGTCGATAAAATGAGTATGGCACACTCAGTTGAAGTGCGTAATCCCTTTTTAGATTTTAATTTGGTGAATTATCTTTTTAGTGTGGATTCAAATATTAAAGTAGGTAATACCAATAAATATCTGCTCAAACAAATTGCCCAAAAATATATCCCCAAAGAAATTATCCAACGCCCTAAAAAAGGGTTTAACTCCCCTTTTAATGAGTGGATTTTCAACCATTATGGCGATGAAATTTTAACACTTATTTTGGAAGTCAATGACCAAACGGGCTTTTTTAATGAAAACTATCTGAAACAAATCTTTCATTTGGCGAAAGACCGAAAGTTTAAACAACATTTGTGGAGCCTTTTTGTCTTTTCAAAATGGTTTAAACGCACTTATACGTAAAAAAATCTCTTTTCTTATCTTTTTTTAAACAATTTTTGTTATCATTTCAAAATGATTCGGAGTATAGCGCAGTCTGGTAGCGTGCTACCTTGGGGTGGTAGAGGTCGTCGGTTCAACTCCGGCTACTCCGACCATATATTCTTAATTCTCATCTTTGAGCGCTAAAATGGCTTGAATAAACTTTTCTCGCTCTTCTTGGCTCATATCAGGAATGTTATTGATGTTTTCAATAATCTCTTCTTGCGGTAAATCTTTTAACATGGGCATGACCATTTCTAAAAACTCTTTGATTTCATTTTCATTCATTTTGTTTCCTTCTTTTTATTCAGTAAAAATCATTGTATCTAAAAACAATTGAAACTTTTTCAAGCAAAAGTGATATGAAGTTTTGATACAATATTGCACAAAATTTAGAGATTTGTAGAAGGAAAGAAATGTTAATTTTAATACCCTTAGATTCCAATAAACGACACGAAGCAGTGATTACCACGCTGGATCAGACCAAAGCTTGGGCTTTAGTTGATTTAGATGAAGGTGAAATTAAAGAAATTTCATTTTATAAACGACGAGAAGAGATTAACGAATGGATTGATTGTGTTATTGTTGAAAATGAACAAGAGTACGTTTGGCCATTTATGGAAGAAAATATTACTGTTTTAGTTGCACCTTCTCAAAAAAGTATTGATGAAATCATTGAAGCCTTCTTATTTAAAGAACTGCACGATTTAAACGTATAGATGCAATTTTCCAAAAAAGAGGCTCAAACCTTAAAAAAAATTATTCTTTGGCGAAGAGATGTACGAGGAAATAACTTTACTTCTAAAAAAATCAAAAAAAAGATTCTTAACCAAATCCTTGACTCTGCCATTCATGCACCCTCCGTTGGCTATTCTCAGCCATGGCGTTTTGTGATTGTCCAAGATGAAAATACCAAAAATAAAATCCATACGCTTTTTGACCAACAGTTTGAAAAAAGCAAAAAAAAGTTTCAAGACCAACCTTTGTATACTACGTTGAAATTAGAGGGCATCAAAGAAGCCCCTCTTAATATTGCCGTGTTATACCAAAAACCCAAAAAAGCGATTTTAGGACAAACCTATATGAAACAAAGTGGCGAATACTCTGTCGTTTGTGCCATTGCCAATATGTGGCTAACTGCCCGAAGTTTAAACATTGGTATGGGTTGGGTGAGCATTTTAAAACCCAAAAAAGTTAAAAAGATTTTGAACATTGGCGATGAGTATAAACTTGTCGGCTATTTATGTTTAGGTCACACCAAACAATCTTTAAAATCACCCGAGCTTAAAAAATTAGGGTGGGAAAAGAAAAAAAGTATTAAGAAGTGTATTCTTTAGCCATAATTTAAGTTTTCATATACTATTATTCTACTTCCAATTGGTCGATTAACTCAGTTGGTAGAGTGTTACCTCGACAAGGTAAAAGTCACTGGTTCGAGTCCAGTATCGACCACCATACCTCTTTCCATACACAAAAAATTAAATCACTATTTATCATTTGTCTTCTCTAAAATATAAAATAAGTCTATTTTTTGATACAATTCCACTTATTTACCGAAAAGAACAGTCAAAATCATGGGATTTATATAGAAAATCTAACAAAATTGGAGAAAATATTATGATATGGGATAAAATAAATTTTGGAACAAATGCTAAAGTTAAAAATAAAATACTTCCTCTCATTATATTCATAGACCCAGACTGGTTTTATACCCAATATGAATATAAAGATAGTTTTCTGAGAAAGAAATTTGGTAATCAAGCTGAAATTATCTATCATAGAAGTAGAAATATAAAACCTAAAAAAGGTCATTATATAAAATATTTTTTATTTTCTGATTATACGTCAGATAGTTTTCTTCCAATTTCTATCGAAGAAGCAGAAAAGAAATTTTCAGACTGTATTGAAACGGGTAATTATTGTCAAGATATTGAGCTATTTGATTCACAACAATTTAAAATACTTAAAAAAATTGATTTAATATACTCACGAAGTTTAAAAAAATATGATAAAAAATCAAATAGAATTTTTATCAAAGATTTAAAAGAATATTTGTTTGATGGTAAAAATATAACAGAAAAAAAAGCAGTAGAATTTTTTGAAAACATTGATAACTTTATTTTATAAAATGATTTTAGAATACAAACTATTTGTTTTCCATCAATATCAATTAAAATAAACTTCACCTTTAAGAAAACAGTTGTTATAAACTTTGCGGGTTGCCTTTTGAGTGAGTTTAAAGAAGCGTTTTTGGAGTTGGTTGTATCATAAATTTGAAAATTAATTTAGAACTTGATACTTGTATGTTACGAATAGGAATATCTCTCTTGAAAAGCTAAAGCTCTCCGCTCTTACTTTCTTTATCCGTAAAGAAAGTAACAAAGAAACTCTCCACGGCATCGACGGCAAAGCTACCCTCTCTTATTATTTTATTCTTTTCAGCTCTGTAAAACTCGCTAAAGAGTGCGTTTAGCACTCTTCTTAACGCTCAAACAGTTTCGAGCTTGTTTTGAAAAGAATAAAATAAACGCTCGGCGTCTGCTGATGTGGAAATAAATTTAAGCGGTTCAAACTATCTTTTGCAAATTGAGTAAAGAGAAGTTAGAATAATATAAAATCAAATATGCAAATGTCCTTATCCCTTATTCCAACATCTGGAAAAGCTGAACGTTTGATTTCTATTTTCGGAAAAGCCCGAAACTGTCTGAACAAAGAAATGTGCTAAATGCACATTTTTTGTGAGTTTTGCAGGGCAGAAAATAGAAATCAATAAGTGAGGGAACCCGAATGGGCTTTGAAGCTACGTTGGTGGTTTTGCTTACTTTGTCCACACAAAGTAAGAAGGCGGAAAGCTTTAGCTTTTCAAGAGACCTATTCAGATTTCCTAAAACCCATTAGGATTAAATCCAAAATCACCATTTCCAAACCCCGTATCAAATCCATTATTCATACTTAAATTGGGATCCGTATAACCATTTTGATAACTTTTTGTTCGCAAATTCAAAATATCGTTTTTAGGGTCAATAAATTGGGGGCAGACCATGGTACAATTTCCACATAACGTGCAATCCCAAATGCCATTGCTTTGAATCGAAGCTAATTTTTCGGTAATATTGTTCTCTTTTTTGTCATTGACATAACGTAACACTCGTGTTAAAACATATGGTCCTAAAAAGTTTTCATTGACTTCATACACAGGACACGAACTCAAACAACTTTGACATAAAATACAATTACTTTGAATGTCGATGGCTTTTTCATCTTTTTTAGTGATTTCATTGACTTCATACTCTTGCAAAAAGGCTTTGGCTGTGTTTAAGAATTTCTCTTGATGACTCAAATCAACGACTAAATCTCGAATAACCTTTGTATATTTAATGGGTTCAACCAAATCATGTTCATTAATATGCGTTTTACACGCCAATCGTTCAACGCCATTGACACGCACCGCACAACTTCCACATACCCCACTTCCACACCCTTGCCGAAATGTTAAGCTGTTGTCTTGTTTAGTTTTAATTTCATGTAAGGCATCTAATAGGCGTGAGTGAGAGACTTCATATTCAAACTCTTTTTGTTGGGGTTGTTTGTTAATGTCAAATCGAACTATTTTGATTTTCATATTAATTTCCTTCAAAATCAACGGCCAATATGCCATCCATTTTATACGCAATTGAATTTTTGGCAAAATCTTTGACTTCAAAAGGGTGATCACTTCTAAAATGTGCCCCTCGACTTTCACATCGGCTAATGGCACTTATAACAACCGTTTCGGAGAGTTCAAGCATATTGCCAAATTCGATAAACTCAACCAAGTTCTTATTGAAAATCTTACTTTTATCGCCAATTCCCATAAACGCAAACTCTTTTTGCCACTGTCGTATTTTTGAAAGTACGGCTTTCATGTTCAAATCATTTCTGAAAAGTCCAATATTTTTAAAAAAGATTTTTCCCATAAACTCTTTTTGAGCATAAAAATCGATTTGATTGGGAAAAGAGTAAACCTCTTTGATAAACATTTTGTCGTTTAAAAACTGTTTGCTTGGAGTGGTATAACTAACCGTGCTGTTTTTTAACTCATTAACGCAGTGTAACGCTGCAATTTGTCCAAATGTAATAATCTCTAGCAGTGAATTGCCTCCAAGCCGATTTGCCCCATGTACGTTCGTTTGTGCACACTCTCCACATGCATAGAGATTTTCTAAAGTGGTTTGAGCATTTTCATTGACTAAAATGCCTCCCATACAATAATGAGCGGCAGGATTGATGCTAAGTAACTCCTCTTCGAGTTTGACTTTGGCAAAATCCATTGCCAATCGTCTTTCTTGAGGAATTGCTTCATTGATTTTTTCTAAACCCAAATGACGCACATCTAAAAAGACTTCATGGTTCTCTTGAATTTTTTCATATATGGCTCGGGCGACCTCATCACGCGGTTTGAGTTCATCAATAAAACGATTGCCTTTGTCATCGACAATGTAACCGCCCTCACCTCGTGCACTTTCACTGACTAAGACATTGCACCCTTTTATTGCCGTTGGGTGAAATTGAATAAACTCCATATTGGAAAGTTTAGCTCCCGCTCGAAGTGCTGCTGCAATACCATCACCCGTCGTAGCATTGGAGTTGGTATTAAACCCATTGTACAAAGAGATATATCCGCCTGTTGCCACAATGACTCGTTTGGCAAACAGTTCTTTGACTTCGCCACTTTGAATATCAAACGCCGTAATTCCGATGACTTTTTTATCTTCAACGATAAAATTGAGTAACATGTGCTCATGTAAAAACTCTATGGACTCTTTTAAACAAGTATCATAAAGCGTATGTAAGATTTTTAATCCCGTATAATCACTGCTGTAACACGCACGTGAAAAAGAGGCACCTCCCAATTTTCTTTGTGCAATGTGGGCAGTTTCATCTCTTGAAAAAGGCACACCTAATTCATCAAGCCATACAATGGTGGCTTTGGCATTTTCACACATATTTTGGATGACATAGTGATTGCCCAAATGATGCGATGACTTTAAGGTATCATCAACGTGACTTTTAATGCTGTCATTTTCATGCAACACAGCATTAATACCACCTTGAGCTTGAGAAGTTTGAGAATGTGTTGGATAGGTTTTTGAGACCACCAAAACATTCAGCCCTGCTTTTTTGGCGTGTATTGCTGCGCTTAAACCTGCTCCTCCTGAACCTACGATTAAAATATCTGTCATCTGTTCTTCTTTATTAATTTTTGCTAAACTCAACTATGTTGTTATAAATTCCCTCAACCAAACGCTCTCTGGCTTCAATGGATGCCCAAGCAATGTGAGGTGTGAGAACCAATCGTTCTTTGTTTTTAATATGTAACATGGGTGAATCTTCTGCTATTGGTTCTTTGGATGCAACATCCATTCCAAAATAGATCTCTTTGGAATCAATTATATACGCCAAATCGGCTTCATTGATGATGCCTCCTCGCCCCACATTAATTACAATGGCTTTCTCTTTTAAAAGATTCATGTTATTTTTATTGAGTAAATTCAATGTCTTCTCATTTAAAGGTGAATGAATGGAAATAATATCGCAACTGCTTAACAGTGCTTCCAATGATTTTTGTTCATACGTGCTGTTGGTGTTTAATCCCGACGTAGAATAATAACTGACCTTGCAATCAAATGCAGTTGCAATGGAAGCCACTTTTTGTCCAATAGAACCTAAGCCAATGATTCCCCAACTTTTTCCCTCAAGTTCATGGAAGGGTTTATCAATATTGGTAAAAATTGGCGATTTTTGCCAATTCCCCTCTTTGACATAATTATCATAAAAATCCAAATGTTGCATAAATTTTAACACCAAAGAGAAGGTGAGTTGTGCCACAGAATTGGTTGAATACCCTGCCACATTTTTAACAGCAATATTGCTTTGTTTGGCATACTCTAAATCAATGTTGTTCATACCCGTTGCTGCTACGCAAATGAGTTTGAGTTGACTTTGTTGCATCATCTCTTTTGAAATAATCACTTTATTTGTGACAACCACATCGGCATCTTTGATACGACTTAATGTTTCATTGGGTGTTGTAATATCATAACTTACCACTTCACCTAAGGCATTAAACTTTTCAATTGAAATATCTTCACCCAAAGTACTTCGGTCTAAAAAAACAATTTTCATATTTCTTTCCTTTATTTATGTGGGGTTGAAAAAATATTTTCAGCCCATTCAGTTATTGGTCCTCGTAAGACTTTTTGCAATTTAACGGCAAACAAATGAACCAAGTTGTTCTCTAGTTTGGTTGAACGTAAAAGTGTTGTTAACGCATTGGTGTGTTTGTTGACGTAAAAATTATCGATTTGCATGTTACTTCCTAAGACAATGACTTTACAACTTGAATCAATTCGAGAAAGTACCATTTGCATGGTTTTATTGGACATATTTTGTGCTTCATCAATAATAATAAACGCATTGGAAAGTGTTCGTCCTCGCATCTCTCCTACCCACATGGTTTCAATATTGTAATTGGCAATAAACTGCTCAATACGTGTTGTGACTTCACTGTCTTCTAATGCTTCATACGCATTTTTTTTAGGAGCATTTCTTTTTTTATGTTCGGTGCGAATAATATAATCCAAACTGTCCATCAAAGGGTGATTGTAGATTTTAAACTTCTCTTCAAGTCCAGGTAAATATCCTACATCTTCTCCTTTGTCCAAAGACTCTATGGAGTTTCGTATATAGATTATTCGTTGGAACTCTTTTCGTTTAATCAATTTAAGTGCACCACTTAAGGCTAAAAGTGTTTTTCCCGAACCTGCTTTGGCTTCTACAATTAAGACATTGTAGTAGTGTTCTAAAATGGCATTGGAAAAAAAGAGTTGCTCTTTATTCAATGGGGTAATCACTTGGTCTCGAATCTTCTCTTCATCAAGTACACAAATTTTTCCATTTTGAACCATGGCTAAAATCATTTGATCGGAGCTTTTCACTTTAAAACAATAGGTAAAATTATAGGGTTTGTATTCGGGGTCAAACTTTACAATATTGCTGTTGTCTAAAAACTCGATCTCTTCAAAATTAACTGTAACTTCTTTATTGAATTCAAAATCAAAGTCATCTTTACTGGAACCCACTAAAGAATCGGTTTTAATGTCCAACGAAATAGCTCGTGTTCGTGCCATAATATCCAACGATAAAAAGATTATCTCTTCACTGTAAAACAACTTGGCAAAACTGGCAATTTCTAAAATTTTTCGGTCGTTATAGATATTTTGAGGGATATTCTTAGCATTAACCACATACTCCTCTTTAGAAACAATATCAATAATGGCGCTGTTTATTTCATCGACTTTGAGTCGTATTATTTTGCACTCTTTATGACTGGAATTGCTGATAATTTTTGCATTTTCCAAAATACGAGCAAACTGTCGTGCTTGAAAATTAATCTCATCGAAACCACTTTTTTTGGCATCAATTTCATCTAAAACGGTTTCGGGTAAAACAATCAGGTTATTGCAATTATCACTGAGTTTAAAAATATTGGTCGCATCTTCGAGTAAAATATTTGTGTCGAGTAAATAGTATTTTTCAAAATTCATTGTTTATCTTTTTTTGGGATTCATAATTTTATAGATAATAAAAGCAAAAATGGCAATAGAAATAAACGTAAATAAAAATGAAAAGGTTTTTGTAATAACATAGCCCACAATTAAAAGCGCCAGTAGTGTTGGAACTTCATTGTAAGCTCTGAAAAATTTTCCGCTTTTTTTGCAGTTGCCTGATAACAACTCTTTTCGGTAATAGTCTAACGATAAAGAGTAGACAATAAGAAAAACCACCACAAAAATTTTTGCATGCATCCAACCGCCATTTTCTAAAATGATTGGATTTAAATAAAGCATCCATGCTCCACTTAAAAAAGTTGCCCACATCGCTGGATAACCTATGTATTTATAAATCTTCATTTCTTGAATTTGTACGACTTCTACAAACTCTTTTTTATCTTGATATTCAACATGATAGACAAACAATCGAGGCAGATAAAATAGCATTGCCATCCATGACATAAATGCCATAATATGAAAGGTTAAAATCCAGCTGTAATATTCCATCGTTTTTCCTTTTAATTCTTTTGTTTGATTTTTTCAAGCCATTCATTTAATGTCTTTTCAAAACCGATTCCATGACTTTTATAATAGCCAATATTCTCTTTTAAATACTCTTGTTCAACATAACCACCAAAATCATGAGGATATTTATAATTCATGGCACTGTCTTTTAAATGGTTGGGAATTTCCAATATTTTGCCCTTTTGAATATCATCAAGTACTTGATTAATCGCTTGATAAGAGGCATTGGATTTGGGACAAGAGGCTAAATAAATCACACATTGTCCTAAGAGTATTCTGCTTTCAGGATAGCCGATTTTACTTGTTGCAAGCATCGTACTGACTGCTAAATTCAATGCATTAGGATTGGCATTGCCAATATCTTCAGAAGCAAAGATAACCAATCGTCTGGTTATAAACTCTACGCTTTCACCGCCTTCTATTAAACGCCCTAAATAATACAACGCAGCATTGACATCACTGCCTCGCAAGGATTTAATCATGGCACTGGCTAAATTGTAGTGCGAGTCACTGGAGCTGACTCCATCGCCTATGCTTTTACTTCGCAGTTCGAGCAATATTTCAAGCGTGATATTTTTTGATACTTTAGAAGCAAAATCCAAAAGATTTAACAATGCCCTTGCATCACCACTGCTGGAGTTCAATAAATACTCTCTGGCTTCAAAATTTAATTCAACCTCAATGATACCTAGGGCTTGTTCTAAAACCTTTTGTAGCTCATTTATACTCAATGATTTAAATTCATAGGTAAACGAACGAGAACGAATCGCATTGGTCAGAGTAAAAAAAGGATTTTCTGTACTTGCACCAATGATAATGGCTTCATAATTTTCCATAATAGGCAACAGTACTTCTTGTTGGTTTTTAGACAAACGATGCACTTCATCAATAAAAATAAGGGGTTTGATTA
>JBAYZM010000002.1:0-31546 GCA_041672515.1 Arcobacteraceae bacterium | reverse complement strand
TACTTTAAATGCAAAATCCAAAAGATTTAACAATGCCCTTGCATCACCACTGCTGGAGTTCAATAAATACTCTCTGGCTTCAAAATTTAATTCAACCTCAATGATACCTAGGGCTTGCTCTAAAACCTTTTGTAGCTCATTTATACTCAATGATTTAAATTCATAGGTAAACGAACGAGAACGAATCGCATTGGTTAAAGTAAAAAATGGGTTTTCTGTACTAGCACCAATGATGATGGCTTCATAATTTTCCATAATGGGCAATAAAACTTCTTGTTGGTTTTTAGACAAACGATGCACTTCATCAATAAAAATAAGGGGTTTGATTAGGCTGTTGTTGTATCGTTTAAAAACGGTTCGTAAATCTTCAACTTTAATCGTCGTGGCATTAAAGTAGTAATAATCCGTACCAATAGTTTTGGCAATAATTTTAGCCAGTGTAGTTTTACCTGTTCCTGGTTTTCCATAAAAAAAGAGATGGGGAATCTCTTTTTTTTGTATGAGTTTATACAACGCTTTATTGGGACCAATAATATGGGATTGCCCAACAAAATCTTCTAATGACGTGGGTCGCAATAAGGTTGCTAAGTTACTCATTAATTTCTACATCACCTATAAATTGTCGTAAATTTTTATACTCTTCTCGCGTTAAATATCGTTTCTTTCCAGTGGGTAAACTGTTTAAGGTAATTCCACCAAAGTCAAGTCGTTTTAAATCCAAAACATCCAAATCGAAGTGGGCAAAGAATCGTCTGAGTTCTCTGTTTTTTCCTTCAGCAATAACGACTTTTACTTTTGAATAGTTTTTATCGTTAGAGATAATTTGATAGGCAATAAATGGCGCAAACGTCATGGATTTGATTTTACTGTCACTTCTTGCACCCTTGCTGGCATCTTCAAGTTCTAAGCCTTGGTGCATTGCATTTTCAATCGCTTTAGTAATAAAACCATTCACTTTTATTTTATACACTCGTTCTAAATTAGAATGCACCAGTTTATTGAGAACTTCAACGGAATCAGTTAAAAGCAGAACTCCTTCACTGGCATAATCCAATCGCCCTATGGGTAAAAAATGCTGATATTTTTTTCCTAAGGTATCAAATATGGTTCGTCTTCCTTGTGGGTCAGATTTGGTTACTAACTCCCCTTTGGGTTTGTTATAAACAATCACGGTAACGATTTTATTTTTTTCGATATGAATAGGTTTATTGTTGATAGCAACAATATCTGTCGAAGCAACTTTGCACCCCATATCAGTAATGGGCTTTTTATTAATCGTTACTTTACCCTCAACAATAAGCTTATCGGCTTCTCTTCGTGAATACTCTGTATTGTGTGAAATGAATTTATTGAGTCGTAATAACTCTTCTTCTTGCACTTTTACTTTTTTATCTTTTTCATTCTCTTTTTTCATTGTTTGCCTTATCTTATTCCAATTTCTATTAAATCATGGATGTGCAATGTTCCTACTAATTTGTCATCTTCATCAACAACTACTAAAAGTTGTATCTTATAATTTTCAATCATTTCTAAAGCATCACTTGCCAACATATTTTTGTTTTTTAATGTTCTTGGATTTTTGGTTGCTACGGTTTGTACATTACAATCCAATGAAAAATCATCTTTCATTAAAGCTCTTCGTAAATCTCCATCACTTAAAACTCCAACAACTCTTTGATTTTCATCGAGGACAATAACATTTCCCAGTCGCCCTTCACTCATTACCACAATGGCATCTTTTAATTTTGTTTCACGTGAAACAATCGGTAAATTATCTTTTTTTAAGAGGTCATCTACCTTCACAAACAATCGTTTTCCCAAACTTCCACCCGGATGAAAAGAAGCAAAATCTTCTTTTTTGAAATCTCTTTTTTTCATTAATGATACGGCTAAGGCATCACCCATTGCCATGGTTAATGTAGTAGAAGATGTCGGTGCAGTGTCCAAAGGACATGCCTCTTTGGTTACGCTGATATTAAAAAATATATCCGCATATTGTGCCAATGTCGATGTTGCACTTTTTGCCATGGCAATGAGTGGAATATCAAATCGTTTCAAATGCGGAAGAATTTGGATTAACTCTTCGCTCTCTCCGCTGTATGAAATCGCCAATACAATGTCATTTTTCCCTATCATTCCTAAATCTCCATGCATGGCTTCAGTAGGATGTAGGAAAAAAGAACTTGTGCCGGTACTGGCTAAAGTGGCTGCAATTTTTGCTCCCACCAAACCAGATTTGCCCACACCCGTAACAATGAGTTTGCCTTCATTGGGTGCAATTAATTCAACTGCTTTTTGAAATTCATCACCAATATTTAATGCAGCATTTTGCAACTCTTTGGCTTCGGTTAATAGAACCTCTTTAGCTATGGCTTGAAAATTCATTGACTTTCCTTAACTTATTGAACAAATAAAGTAGGAACAATCATTGGGTATTTTTTGTATTTTCGTACACAATGTTTTCTCACTACTTTTCTAATTTCATCTTCAAAGATTTTATTGTTTTTAAGCACACCTGGTTTGCAATTGCTTAAAAATGTTACCAATAACTCTTCAATTTCTGTTGAAAAGATTTTATCTTGTTTATCCGGCACTAAACCAAATGATCTTACTCGTGGCATTTCCACAATTTTTCTGTCATTTTCATTGATTTGTGCCACAATCATAACCACACCTTCATTTGCCATAGTCTGTCTGTCAAGTACAACGTCATCTGAAATTTTATGGTTAAGTTGATTATCAATATAGACTTTACCCGTTTTAACCGTTTTGACTTTTTTAAGATATTTAGGTGTTACTTCAATTTGTTCTCCATCACTCATTACATAAATGTTTCGCTCTAATACACCACAATCAACTCCGGTTTGTGAATGTTTTAACGCATGATTATACTCACCGTGTATTGGTAAAAAGAATTTTGGTTTAATCAATCGAAGCATCAGTTTTTGTTCTTCTTGTGCGGCGTGTCCAGATACGTGAATTTCACTGAAATCTTGATACGCTACTTTAGCCCCTGCTTTTAATAAGTGATTAATAATAGTAGAAACACTGGCTTCATTTCCAGGAATGGCACGAGCAGAGAGAATAATTTGGTCACCCTCTTTTATCTTGATATGTCGATGTTCATGAATTGACATTCTGTATAAAGCACTCATCGCTTCACCTTGGCTTCCTGTTGTTACAATTAATATCTCTTTATCTTCATATTTATGCACTTCATGTGCTTCAATAAATTGGTCTTTTGGGAATTTAATATAACCCAGTCTCATGGCGAGTTCAAGATTTTTTTCCATTGAACGTCCAATAACACATACTTTTCTTCCGTATTTTAAACCATATTCAATGGCTTGTGCAACTCGGTGAATATTTGAAGAAAAAGTCGACATTATGACTCGACCTTTTGATTTGGCAAACAGATTGTCAAAAGTAGGTCCGACTGTTTTTTCTGATTTTGTAAATCCAGGAGAGTGAGAATTCGTTGAGTCACTTAATAAAAGAAGTACCCCTTGTTCACCATGATACGCCAATCGATGTAAATCAGTCGGAAATCCATCAATAGGAGTATGGTCAATTTTAAAGTCTCCCGTATGAATAATTGTTCCCGCATCGCTCTTAATTGCCAAGGCAGAAGAGTCAATAATTGAGTGTGTGATATGCATCCACTCAACTTCAAAATCTCCAATTTTATACGCTACTCGTTTTTCAATGGCTCTAAAAAATCTTCGATGTTCTCTCATTTTGTGTTCATCAAATTTAGCCCCAATCATCTCTAAAGGAAGCGGTGTTCCATAAACAGGAAATTGCATCTCTTTAAATAAATATGGCATAGCTCCAATATGGTCTTCATGTCCATGAGTTAAAACAATCCCTGCAATTTTGTTTTTGATTTCTCGTAAATAGGTAAAATCAGGAATTAAAATATCCACTCCGTGCATATTTTCATCCGGAAAACTCATTCCAACATCTACTATAATGGCAGATTTTTCAGTTTCAATCACCATCATGTTTCCACCAATTTCACCTAATCCACCCAATGGAGTAATACGTACTTTTGCTGTTGAATTTAAGTTGAGTTTATAGTGTGGATTTAATCTGTCTCGGTGAGATTTCTCATTAATAGAGTGTGCTTTTTTTAAGTCTGTAATCCACCCATTTGCATCGATTGGAGTTTCAGATCCTTCGCCTTCTGGATTATTCTTTCTTTTATTATAAGGAGGTTTTCTTTTCCCTTGAGGAGCCTCTGCAGGTACAGAACCATCTTGATTGTTCTCTTGATTTGTTCTCTCTTTATTGTAACGAGGTTTTTTGTTATTGTGTCGCGGTTTGGTCCCGTTTTCTTTGCTGTCTGTACTGATTTGCTCAGTGGGTGTAGCTTCTATATTTTCTTTACTAACTTCATTAGCAACTGGGTTCGTCTCTTGTTGTTCGTTGTTTATCATTTATTATCACCTTTTTATGCATTTGGCGATACAAAGATGGACTAAGTTCATGAGGTCGGATATTATCATCGATATTAAGTTCTGTGTATATTGTATTTAAAAGATTTTTGTTGATTAAACTGGATAAATTCTTTGAAAGTTTCTTTCGAGGTTGCGCAAAGGCAACTTTGAGAAAACTTTTAAAGTTAGAATCCAACTTTTGAACCGTATCTTTTTTAATATAAAGTATTGAAGAAGTCACTTTGGGAGCTGGTTCAAAACAAGAAGAAGGAACATCAAAGAGTATTTTGCACTCTTTTGAAGTCAGTTTTGCGATAACACCTAAAGAAGAAAACTCTTTTTCTCCTTCGTGCGCCGCAAACTTTTCTGCTACTTCTTTTTGAATCATAACAATAATGTTCTCACAATTGTCATCTTCAATAGCTTTTAATATAATATTCGTCGCTATATAATAAGGTAAGTTTGCAATTAAATCAAACTTATCTTTATACAAAGTCCCTTTTTGTTTCCAAATATCTAAAACATCAGTGTGGATCAGTTCTAGTTTTGAACTTTGTAATTCATTCGCGAATTTTGACCTTAATATACCTAACAAATCGCTGTCGATCTCATAAGCAGTCATATCTTTGTATTTGAGCATTCTTTGCGTCAAATCACCTAAGCCAGGGCCAATTTCCACAATGTGGTTATTGTTGTTGGGCATCGCTTCGATGATTTTGTTTAGGATGGAATCGTCTTTTAGAAAATTCTGTCCAAATTGTTTTTTTGCTTTAATTTTTTCCATAAGAAAGGGAGTATATCTGATATTAACTTACATTTAGATAAGATTTTGTACAAATAAGTAAAAGGATAGATATTTTGAGTACTTTTGCAAAAAGAATTATTCCCTGTTTAGACGTTGATAATGGCAGAGTGGTTAAAGGCGTAAACTTTGTGGGATTAAGAGATGCCGGTGATCCCGTAGAAGTAGCCAAGCGATATAACGCTGAAGGTGCCGATGAAATAACATTTTTAGACATTGGTGCGAGCCATGAAGGCAGAGATACCATTGTAGATATTGTAAAAGATGTTGCTAAAGAAGTTTTTATTCCGCTGACCGTGGGCGGTGGTATTCGTAAATTGGAAGATATTTATAAACTCTTAAATGTGGGTTGCGATAAAGTCTCCATTAATTCAAGTGCCGTTGTTAATCCCAATTTTATTGATGAAAGTGCTAAACGATTTGGCAGTCAATGCATTGTTGTTGCCATTGATGTTAAAAGAGTTGCCGATGGTTCCTACCATGTTTTTGTAAAAGGTGGTCGAGAAGATACTGGTCTTGATGCTGTATTATGGGCAAAAGAGGTTTATAATAGAGGTGCCGGAGAAATTTTATTGACTTCTATGGACACCGATGGTGCCAAAAATGGTTTTGAACTTAATATTACCGAACAAATTTCCAATGCGATTAGTATTCCAGTGATTGCATCAGGTGGTGCGGGAACGATGGAACACATTAAAGAAGCATTTGAACACGGAGCGAGCGCTGCGTTAGCTGCTTCTATTTTTCACTTTAAAGAGATTGACATTATGGATTTAAAACGCTATTTATCTAAAAATTCTATTCCTGTGAGGTTATAACATGAAATTACCACTACTACTCTCATTGCCTCTCTTAGCATTTGGTTTTGAATTAAATTTTACCAAAGAGTTTACAAAATCATTGGTGCCCAGTGAACTGACAAGTACTATAAAAGTTATAGTTGATAAAGAAGAAGAAAAAGAAGTCATATCAAGTCTTAATACCTACAATGATTTCCTTAAAAAGTACGATGAAATCACTAAGTCTAATGTATCTATGTCCATTACTCCTAAATATGGATATAAAGATGGATTAGCCTATTTTGTTGGTTATACCGGGGTATTAAATTACACTATTTCATCTAATGAAAGTTCAAAAGTTAAAGAATTTTTTGAAAATTTTTATGCTATTAAAGAAGAAAATAATACCACTTCGCATATGCCAGCCCTACAATGGAGAATCAATGAAAAAGTTTATGAAGAGACTTTAGATAAATTACGATTCGATGCCATAACATGGGGAAACAGTTATTCGGCAGAATTATCAAAAAAACTCAACAAACAATGCAGTATAAAAGAGATACAAATCAATGGAAATTTTGCACGTCCTATTATGTATAACAGTGAAGTAAAAATGCTTAAAAGCAGTAAAATGGAAATACCCATTGTAGAACAAGTAGATGAAATCGTTTCCATTCAACCTACGTTTAATTTGGTTTGTCAATGATTATATGCGCTGGAAGAAATGAAACGTTTAAGTTTGCAACTCCTATGGGCGTTGGACTCATTGAAAGCGCCATTAATTTAACCCGACAATGTTTGTTTGATAAACCCGAATATTTACTCTTTGTAGGAAGTGCGGGGAGTTATGGTAATTATAAACCCTTTGATATTGTTACATCCACCAGTGCTGCCAATATTGAGTTAGGTTTTTTAAACAATGATTGTTATACTCCTTTGGATAATGTACTAAACTCTGAAAATAAATTGGTTAAGAATGAAACGATTGTCAACAGTTCTAACTATATATCAACCAACTTTGACTTGAGTAAAAAGTTTAACCACTATAACATAGGTATTGAGAATATGGAGTTTTACTCTTTATTGCACGTCGCTAAAGAGTTTGATATTAATATTGCTGGTATATTTGTTATTACCAATTATACCGATAAAAATGCTCATGATGATTTTATGAACAATCATCAAAAAGCAATGGAAACACTCACTCAATATTTGATTCATACTCAAATTATAAAATAGTTTCACGTGAAACATTAAAGGAAATTTTTGCAATCAATCTATGAATATACGCTAGAAGAATTAAAAGCTATTTTAAAACCTTCATTTCGAGCAAAACAAGTTTACAATTGGTTATATAAAAAATATATCACCAATTTTGACGATATGAAGAATTTACCCAATGATTTAAAAGATACTCTTAAAAAAGATTTTAAAGCCAATAGCTTAGAAATTCTTAAAAAAGAGATCAGTAAAGATGGAAGTATCAAATATCTTTTTAAACTCGAAGATGGTCATACCATTGAAACTGTTCTTTTATTGATGAAAAAGAAAAAAATCAATGACGACGGAGTGATTGAAAGAAGTGAAAAATATACTGTCTGTGTCTCAACCCAAGTTGGCTGTAAAGTGGGTTGCAGTTTTTGTCTTACCGCCAAAGGGGGTTTCATACGAAATCTCAATACGGCTGAAATCGTTGAACAAATTGTTCAACTCAAAAAAGATAACGATATTGCAGAAAATAAAGCCCTCAATATTGTTTACATGGGCATGGGTGAACCACTGGATAATTATGATAATCTGGTTAAAGCCATCACCATATTCAGTGAATTAGATGGACTTGCTATTGCTGCACGAAGACAAACCGTTTCAACCAGCGGAATTAGTACTAAAATTGCAAAACTTGGGCAAGAGAATTTAGGGATTCAATTGGCGATTTCATTGCATGCTGTTGATGATGAATTACGAACTGAATTAATTCCAATGAATAAAGCATACAACATTGCCTCTATTATTGAAGCTGTTAAAAACTTCCCCATTGATGCACGGAAAAAAGTCATGTTTGAATATTTGGTGATTAAAGATAAAAATGATGATATTGCATCGGCTCAGAAATTGATTAAAATACTTAATGGCATTAATGCCAAAGTTAATTTAATCTATTTTAATCCCTACCCTGGAACTTCATATCAAAGACCAACAAGGGAAAATATGATAAAATTCCAAGAATATTTACTGAGCAAAAGCTTAATCTGTACCATACGTGAATCTAAAGGCTTAGATATCTCTGCAGCGTGTGGTCAACTCAAAGAAAAGGATGCAAATGGAATTGCTTGATGGATTAATGATTTTATTTATTGTAGTAGTCGTAGTCGTCTCTGCAATTGGTTTTATAAAGAATTTTAAATAATAAGGATATTACATGGCAATCACACGATTTGCACCCTCACCTACTGGATATTTGCATATTGGAGGTCTTAGAACTTCTTTGTACAGTTATTTATGGGCACGAAAAACAAACGGACAATTTAAACTAAGAATTGAAGATACCGATACTCAAAGAAACAATGAAGAAGCAATGAAAGCCATCATTGAAGCATTTGATTGGGTTGGATTAAATTATGATGGTGCGGTTGAATATCAATCCAAACGGTTGGATATTTATACACAATACATTAATCAACTGTTAAAAGAAGAAAAAGCCTATTACTGTTACATGTCAAAAGAGGAGTTGGACGCGTTAAGAGAAGAACAAACTCTTAACAAAGAGACGCCACGATATGATGGACGATACCGAGATTTTAAAGGAACTCCACCAGTTGGTAATGAACCTGTTGTTCGTATCAAAGCGCCTCAAGAAGGAACCATAAGTTTTGAAGATGGTGTAAAAGGTTCTATGAATTTCGACGCCAATCAAGTCGATGATTTTGTTATTGCACGAAGTAATGGTATGCCAACATATAACTTTGTCGTTGCCATAGATGATGCTTTGATGGAGATAACCGATGTTATTCGAGGTGATGACCACTTAACCAATACCCCAAAACAAATTGTTGTCTATAATGCGTTAGGATTTAACGTACCAAAATTTTACCACGTGCCTATGATTAACAATCCAGATGGAAAAAAACTCTCAAAACGAGATGGCGCCATGGATGTGATGCAATATAAAAATGAGGGTTATTTACCAGAAGCACTCTTAAACTTTTTAGTTCGGTTGGGTTGGTCCAATAAAGATCAAGAAATTTTCTCAATGGAAGAAATGCTTGAATTGTTTGATCCAAAAAATATCAATAAATCAGCCTCTGCGTATAATGAAGAAAAACTTAAATGGCTCAATGCTCATTATATTAAAAATGTATCCAATGAACGATTGGCAAAAGAGTTGGAATTTTTTGATTGCATCTTACATGGGCATGATAAAAAAGAAATGATTTTAGATTTGTGTAAAGAGAGAGCTCAAACACTTGTAGAGTTAAAAGCTTCAATTGATGGCATTTTAGATACTCCTTCTTTATATGAAGATAAAGGCGTACATAAATTTGTAAAAGAAGACACAATTGCTATGCTTAAAGAGTATATTGGCATTTTAGACGCAAATTATTCTAATCTTCATTTGGCATGTGATTATGAATTAATTACTAAACCATTTATTGAATCCAATAACTTAAAATTTCCACAACTTTTTCAACCTATTCGTATCGCATTAACAGGCGGAACACAAGCTCCCTCTGTCTATGACATTATGGCAATTTTAGGTTATGAAGAGACAATTAGCCGACTGAATACTGCTATTACTAAAAACTTTCAAAATTAATTGAACAAAAAGGGCATTTTTCTTCGTAAATGTCCTTTTTAGCTACTTAAACGCAATAAATATAACTTTTGTGTAACCAAAATAAAAAAAAATTAAAATTTTGAAGCAAATCTGAAAAGTTTATGATATAATGAGTCAACTAGATGAAGTAAAGCTTCTACTAGCAGAAGTTACTTTAAAATTTATTTTAAGAGTAATAATAACACGTTCGATTGAACATTTAAAGGATTGAGGAAGATGAATATCTATGTAGGTAATCTTTCATATAGAATGAATGACCAGACTTTAGAGGAAGTATTCGCTAAGTATGGTGAGGTAAAGAGTTGTAAAATTGTCAATGACAGAGAAACTGGACGATCAAAAGGTTTTGGATTTGTAGAGATGGATGTAGATTCAGAAGGACAAAAAGCTATTGATGAATTAAACGGAAAAGAGATTGAGGGTAGAACTTTAAAAGTAAACGAAGCTAGACCTAGAGCTCCAAGAGAAAGAAGATCTTACTAATATTTTAGTATCTTTTTTTATAGGTCGGCTACAGTCGACCTTTTTTTATGCCTAAAAATCCGACTTTATCCCCATAAAGTTAAGTTTAAACGTTGTTCCTTGATTTATTTGTGACTCTACTTCTATGGTTATATGATACTCTTTACAAATAGAAGCCACTATGTTTAACCCTATCCCAAAACCCCCTACTACATTAGTATCTCGGTAAAATCGATTAAATATTTTAGATAAACTTTTTTTCTTAATTCCTAAACCCGTATCTTTTATTATTAAATGCTTTTCTTTTAATTGTACCTCAATTTTCCCTTGACTGGACGTATATTTAATGGCATTTGAAAGCAGATTATTTACAATTCTATTAAAACTCTCTTTATCGATAGGATAATGCACACTGTGAATATCCACTTCTAAGATGATTCTTTTTTTAGAAGCAAAAAAAGTATAGTACTCAATTTGTTCATTTAAGACCTCTTTTAAATCAATCAAAGCTGTAGTAGGTTTCTTTTCTTGAACATTGTCTAAAAACAGATAGGTTAAATCACTGTAAATATCACTGATTCGTTTGGCACTTAATAAAATACGATTTAACCCTTTTTCATCGAGAGTATTGTGGGGATTTGCAGACATCATTAAAGCCGTAATCGGCGTATTTAACTCATGTGTCGTATCTTTAATAAAGTTATTTAATTTAACTCTTTGTTGCACAATAGGACGAATAAAAAGTTGGGTTAAATAAAAGCCAAAAATGATAATTAAAAGATAAAACAAACAAAAAGAGATGATAATCTTCTTTTTTAACTCCTTAAATGCTTGAAATAAAATGACTTCTTCAATTGCAACATACGCAACTCCTAAATGCCCACTCACACTTCTGTCAATGAGTATTAAATTATTATTGATTTGCGAGAACTTTTTATTGAGGGTAATTTGTTGCGCAATGGTAGAGACAATAACCACGCCATTGTGGTCGTACAATCCAAAATTAAACCCCGTGTCAACGGCTAAATCGCTCTTTTTAAGAGGAATATTTTGCATATGAGAATAGATAATTTTAGAAGCTAATTTGGAGGCATTTAACTGCATATTTGAAATAGTAATATCTCGAATAAAACTCGATTTAGTTTCAAAAAATAGCCATGAAATTACTGATAACAAGATAAAGGTTAAGGCTAAAAAGAAGGAATAAAATCCATAAAATGTTCTTTTTTCATCTTTTGTTAAAACGATAACCCACCCCTTTTAATGTTGTAATCGATTCTTCATCCAACAATTTACGTAAATTCTTTATGTACGTACGGATTGTAGAAGATAAAGGATACTCTTCATAACTCCAAATATTCACACTTAACTCTTCTGCAGAGATAATTTTGTTTTCGTTGTTTAAAAAATACTCCAATATCTTTGCCTCTTTTTTAGGCAATGTTGTTTTAATCCCTTGGTTATTCAGCTCAAAAGTATGAGTATTGTACGTAATGACATCTGAAATTTTTATCTCTACATTGTTTTCAATATTAAAAAGACGTTTAATATTATTAATACGCAAATTTAACTCTTGCAGTTCAAAAGGTTTTTTAATATAATCATCACAACCACTTTCAAACCCTTGTTTTAAATCATCAGAACTGTTTAAAGAGGTGATGAAAATAGCCGGTGTTTTAATATTACGAACACGTAACTCTTTTAAAAACGTAAAGCCATCAAGCAAAGGAACATTGACATCCAATATAAACAAATCAAAGAGTTGTTCATAGGCTAAGTTTTGTGCTTCTATTCCATCAAAAGCTGGTATAACGTCGTAGTTTTGGGAAACTAGGAACTCCGTTATAATCTCATTTAATATAAAGTCGTCTTCGAGGAGTAATATTTTCATACGTAAAGTATACCATATTCAAAAGCGATATTTCTACACACATATTCCACACAGACTAAATAGGAATATTGAGTTTAGAAAGAGTCTTTTTAGTGTATAAAAATAGAAAAAGAGCCGCCGAATAAATCATAATCAGCAGCCCTATCCAAAACCAGATAATGTCGAGTTCAAAATAATGAACGATGAGATAACCCACCATAAACTTTGCAACAATTTGTCGATATAAAGCCACATAAAAAATCATTTTTGGCTGTTTAATTCCTTGCAAAGTTGCCACACAAATAAAAAGAATTAAAAAAGCAAAAAATATCCACACTTCAATGAGTAAATACTCAATAGCATAATGAATCACTTGAGCATCATCATCAAATTGTTTGATTATAAACTCACCAAAAATATATAAAAACCCTACGCCAAACAGACAAATATAAAATCCATATTTTAAAGCACAATAAAGCGTCTCTTTAACACGTTCATATTGTTTAGCGCCATAGTTATTGGATACCAGTGTTAACACCGCTGTACTAAGACCCAATGCCGGTAAAAGCATGAGTTGTTCAACTCTAAAGCCAATTCCATAGCCAGCAACTGCATAAATACCATATTGAGAAACAAAATAGACAATTAACAAGGAACCAATAGCCATAGCCAACATATTTAAACTCGCCGGCAATCCTTGGCGTAAAATATTCATATAAAGCTTTTTATGCGGTAAAAAGTAATCCAACCTCTCGAAGTGAATCAATTTGGTTTTAAGCACTTTAGAAAACAAATAAACCATATTAATGCATTGAATTAAGACCGTTGCCAGTGCAATGCCTTTTATTCCCATTGCGGGAATAAATAAAAAGCCATAAATAAAAAGTGGATTTAAAGCAATATTGGCAAAAAAACCAAATATGAGTGTGTTTCTGTAGGATTTTGTGTCTCCTATAGCCATAAGTATTGCATTGAGTGCAAAATTTGCCATAAAAAAAACCACACCAAATAAAATGGTATAGACATAATCTAACGCATCTTGCAAATAACCTTGGGTTGCCCCCAAAAGCATAAAAATATCTTTGATAAAAATAAATCCAACCAAAGCAATAACTAACCCAACTAATGGCACAAAAACAATCCCTTTGTGGGCGTAAATCACAGAGAGTTTATCACGTTTTTTACCAAAAGCATTACCTATAAGCGCTGTAATACCCGATGAAAACCCATATCCTGTACCAATAATAAGAAAAAAAATCATAAAACTCAACGACAGTGCCGCAATGGCTTGAGTAGAGATAAGTCCTGCGTAAAATGTATCGACAACATTGTACATGGTATTAAAAAACATTCCTGTACTTGCAGGAATGGCTAATTGTTTAATTAAAGAAGGAATATCTTGAGTAAGGAGTTGTTGGTTTTTTCGCAAATAATAGACCTCATGTGTTCTTTGAAGCCCATTTTAACCAAATAGAAATAAAAGCTACGCTTCAATTCGTATCATTGCTGGTTTTGCACTCACATAAGAGAGATTTTCTAGGACTTGCAGCGCTTCTTTAATGTCTTTTTCTTTACAAATATGCGTAGAAAGCAATAAAAGGGCATTGTTGTTTTCATCGGGTTTTTGCAACATTTTCTCAATTGAGATATTTTTATCACCTAAAACTGAGGCAATTTTTGCTAAAACACCTGGTTTATCTTCGATTTGTAGACGTAAATAATAGTTGGTTTCTATTGAGTTAGGATTGGCTAAAACCAAATCTTGTTTTAATGATTGCTCAAATCCAAGCATAGGTGAGCCTTTTCCTTTTCGTGCAATGTCAATAATATTGGCAATAACAGCACTGGCCGTCGCATCACCACCTGCCCCAGGACCATAATACATGGTTTCCCCTACTTTATCGCCAATGACAGAAATTCCGTTCATTACTCCATCGACTTTGGCAATCATTTCATTGTTGGAAATAAATACCGGATGCACTCGCAATTGAATCTCATTGCCGATTTTTTTGGCAATGGTTAAAAGTTTGATGGTATAGTTAAACTCTTTGGCAAATGCAATATCGTGTTTAGAGATATTTTGGATACCTTCGATTAAAATATCTTCTGGTTTGGCGTCAATGCCATAGGCAATTGAAGCTAAAATAAGCAGTTTATGCGCGGCATCAAAACCACCCACATCAAAGGTAGGATCTGCTTCTGCATACCCTAAGGCTTGAGCTTCTTTTAAAATATCGTCGTAATTAACCCCTTCGTTAATCATTTTAGTGAGCATATAATTGCACGTACCGTTTAAAATCCCTTTGATAGATTCAATATGATTGGCACTTAAACCTTCTCGTAAAGCATTGACAATAGGAATTCCCCCTGCAACAGAAGCTTCATATTCAAACGGCGTATCGCCTGCTAAATCTTGCAATTCGTATCGATGATAGGCTAAAAGTGCTTTATTGGCAGTAACAACCGGAATGCCTTTTGCTAACGCTTTTTTAACAATTTCATAAGGCTTGTCAATCCCGCCCATGAGTTCAACAATCATGTCGATGGAATCATCATTAAACACATCATCGATATTGTCAGTTAATTTAATATTAACATCACGCTTTTTATTTAAATCATTAACCACTCCAATCGTTGGTATGATTTCACAACCAGCTCGTGCGGTAATAATTTCTTTATTATCTTGTAGAATTTTTATTACACTCGAACCAACTGTTCCCACACCAATAATTGCAATTTTTAACATTTTTATTCCTATAAACTTTTGAGATATTTCTTAATATTTTTTGCGGCTTGTTTGATTCTTTTTTCATTTTCAATTAATGCAATTCGTACGTATTCATCCCCATAGTTACCAAATCCAATTCCTGGACTCACGGCAACTTTAGCTTGGGTTAAAAGTTGTTTTGAGAACTCCATACTGCCTAAATGTCGTGCTTTTTCAGGAATCTTTGCCCAAATAAACATAGAAGCATTGGGTACATCCATATCCCAACCTGCTTCCTTAAAGGCTTCAATCATCACATCTCTTCTGAGATTGTATTTACCCACATGCTCTGCAACACAATCTTGAGGACCATCTAACGCAATGGTTGCTGCAATTTGAATGGGCGCAAACATTCCGTAATCAAGCCAAGACTTAATTCGTTTTAATGCCCCTACTAATTTTTCATTTCCTACAATAAATCCTACTCGCCATCCTGCCATATTATATGATTTACTTAAGGTAAAAGATTCAACAGCCACGTCTAAAGCGCCTTTGGCTTCAAAAATAGACGGCGTTTTATAGCCATCAAAAGTGATGTCCGCATACGCAATATCTGAGATAACGTAAAATCGTTCTTTTTTAGCTAAATCAACAATTCTTTGATAAAACTCAGGTGTTACAGTGGCACACGATGGATTGTGAGGAAAGTTAACCACCACATATTTGACTTTGGGAATAGATTCTCTTAATGTTTTATTTAATCGTTCAAAAAAGAGATCTTCATCGACTTTAAAATCTCGACCAAATGGCAATTCAAAATTATGAATAGCCGCCCCACTTAACATAAAGGCATACGAGTGAATAGGATATGTGGGATCTGGAACAACCGCAACATCTCCCACATTGACAATGGCTTGAACTAAGTGAACATATCCCTCTTTAGAACCCATGGTTGCAACGGCATGTTTATTAGGATCTAAGTAATCTACCCCATATTTTCGTTTATACCAATTACAAATAGCTAATCGTAACTTGTAAATACCCGCACTTGCACTGTAGCCATGATTTTTTGGTTTTAGCGATGCTTCGATTAACTTATCGGTGATATGTTGAGGAGCAGGACCATCGGGATTACCCATAGAAAAATCTATAATATCTTCACCGGCACGTCTGGCTTCCATTTTAATCGCATTAACTTCCGCAAACACATAGTTTGGAAGTCTTTTCATTCGTTCAAATTCTATTTCTGGAAACATTATTACTCCTTGATTATTACATTTAATCCACGTTTGATATTATCAAGAGTGTAGAAATCTGTAATTTTTATATATTTTGTATTTACTGGGATATCGTACGATATCTGTTTTGAATATTGATCATTTTTTATAATATGCACAATATTTAACTGATCATCATAAAAGACAACGTGAGGATGCCATCGATCTGACGCAGTACTTTCCACTTTTAAAACCCTACCACCGTTAATTTTTAGAAAGTATGGTCTTAAAGGTTTTTGTAATTTTAACAGCTCATTTGAATTTACAAAAATTGATTCTGAAATATTAGCAAAATTTGTATCAATTTTATATATCCATTTGTCATTTTGTTCTTTATTAATATCAACAATTCGGCAATCACTTTTAGAAATCTCATTCATAAAAATCAAAGGATCAATGACTGACTCTGTTTTTAGTTTAATGGTCCACACCAATGCCCCACCTGAATCGTATTTCGTATTTGTAGTAAAATAGTAATAGTATCCCAGTGACTTTAGCGTATCATTTAATATTTTAAGTGATTTTAGTGGATTTTTATTGGTCTGAAACTCGACTTCAATCTCTTGAGGTGAAGAGAGTTTTAAATTCAAGATTCCATTTTGTTTGAGCTCTTTTAAGAGTAAAGGATAATTGATTTGTCCGGTAGGCAGAAAGAATTTTGTTTCATCGTTGGTAATTAATCCAATTAAATTCTTATGCAGTCTATAATCTTTTTGCCCCATTAAACTCTCTATTTTTTGGTGCAGTTCATTGGCATGGAGTGTCAACATCAAAAGTAAAGAAATAAAGCCCAACCGAATCATAATTTTATCCTTTTAAATTGTACATCAAAATACCCGCAGCAACCGACACATTGAGAGAATCAAACTCATTGGACATTTCAATAGAGACTTTCAAATCCAGTTTTTTTCGTATTTTTCCACTCAAGCCCTCGCCTTCGCTTCCTAAGAAAAGTGCTACTTTATCGGTGCTGTTTATTTTTCCATACTGTTTTAAGTCTGTTCCATCCATGGTTGCTCCAATGAGAGTAAAACCACATTGCTTTAACTCATTGGCTAAATCCATTGAATTGGGATATAAAGCAAACGGTAAATCAAGCATTGCACCTGAACTTGTACGAATAACCCCTTGGTTATTTAAACTTTTTACACCACTTGCAACCACAGCATCAATGCCTAAAGAGTAAGCGGTTCGTGTAATTGCTCCAATATTCCCAACATCGGTTAGACCATCTAAAACTACAATAAAATTTAGTTTTTTAATGGCTTCAATATTGGTATAAGAGAATTCATTGAGCTTAAGAAAAAACCCTTGATGGTTGCCACCATGGGCAAGTGATTGGGCTTTCATATTATCAAGCTTGATGATTTTTTTACCAAGCTTTAAGAACTTAGAGAAAAGTTTTTTGTCTATCTCTTTTGAAAAAAGTACCTCATCTATGAGGTTTGGGTGATTTTCGAGTATATATAATACTACTTGTTTTCCATATATTATCATGGTTGGATTGTATCTAAAATTTCTTGATAAATCTCTTTGATGCTTCGCCCTGTCATTTTGGATAAAAGTTTTGCTTTTTGTTTAGGAGGAAGCTGTAACTCTTGAATATCTTGCACCGTAATTATCTCGCCAGCATTTTGAGCCATGGGTTCAACAATGACAACCCACTCCCCTTTTATACTCGTTTTTTTAAGTTCTTCAAAAACTGTTTTAGAAGTTCCTTTGAAAGTTTTTTGGAATTTCTTAGTGATTTCTTTGGCTAAAAAAATCACCCTATTTTCATCGTAAACACTTAACTCTTCTAAAAATTTTAATAATCGGTGCGGGGACTCATAAACAATAGCGACAAACGGGCTTTGCATAAGACGGTTAAACGCATTTTGTCTCTCTTTTCCTTTATGCGGTAAAAAACCAAAAAAAGAGAACTGAGCATAATCAAATCCACTTAATGCATACGCGGTTAAAATTGCATTCGCACCCGGTAGCACGTCATAAGCAATACCATTTTGAATACAAAACTCAACCAATGTAGCCCCTGGGTCACTGATGCATGGCATCCCTGCATCACTGACATAGACAATATTCTTTTCTTTAAAAGTGGTTACCTCAAAGGTCGATAAAAGTTTATCTTGATTGTGATGATGAAACGATTGAAAAGAGTTACAAGGGAAAGTCAGATGGTATTTTTCGCTTAAAAGAGTTAAAAGTTTTTTGGTTACACGAGTATCTTCGCATAAAAAAAGTTCCGCACTCTTTAAAGCTTCTAAAGACCTAAAAGATATGTCTTCAAGATTGCCTATGGGAGTGGGAACTAAAGTAAGCACAAAGTTGTACTTATTTGTTTGCGCTGTATTTTGCTTTGAATTTCTCTACTCGACCAGCAGCATCAACAATTTTTTGCTCTCCAGTAAAAAATGGGTGACAAGATGAACAAATGTCAATTTTCATTGAATCAACATTTGATTTTGTTTCAAATGAGTTTCCACAAGCGCAAGTAACTACACACGCTTTATATTCTGGGTGAATGTCTTTTTTCACGGTATTTTCCTTAAAGTATTAATATTAAATAAAAGGTCAAGTCTCAGTGTTGCCCTTTATAAAACAGTTATTGTAAAATTGGACGCAGATTATATCTAAAAAATCTTAAGAATATCTGAATTTAAGCTTGATACAATGTTTTTTATTTGTCGATTGCCAAACTGAGATTTATTAAAGGTACGTTGTCGTTTTGCCAGTTGTGCCGTGTTTATGGCAATCTTTTCTTCAAGCTGTTTTCGTGAAATTTTTCCATCTAAATATTCCAACGTTTCAACAATCCCAATCGAACTCATGCAATTGGGCAACCGTGAATACTCTTTTTCTAAAAAGATGACCTCATCAATAAGTCCTTGTTCAAGCATTTGTTGGGTTCGTAAAACAATACGCTGTCGCAACTCTTCCACATCCCATATAATTTCAAAAATAGGCAACTCTTCGATAAAAGGTTTTTTAGGATTTTGCAAAAAATATTCACTGGGAGCAAGCCCCGTTTGTTTGTAAATATTGTAGGCTTTTTCAACGCGGTATTTATCATTGCGTTCAATTTTTTGCATATAGGCACCATCAAGAGAATACAACACGTCATAGGCGTGTGCAACTGAAACATCTAAGGCTTCATGTGTACTAATTCCCAATGAAATGCCCTCTATAAGTGTTTTTAAATAAAACCCCGTACCTCCAACAATAATAATATTTTTACCATGTTCCAAAGCATACGTTTTGGTTCTTTGATAACACTCAATAAATTCTAAAACATCAAAAGTTTCATTGGGATAAACTTCATTGATTCCAAAGTGTTTAATATTGGCTTGTTCTTCAAGCGTTGGTTTTGCCGAGGCAATATCAATGTGTTTATAGACACTCAAAGAATCCAACGACAAAATAATCGAATGGGTTTGTTGAGCAATATTGATGGCTAAAGATGTTTTTCCTGAGGCAGTGGGACCTATTATTGCTATTTGTTTCATGGTGTAATTTTAACGAAAACAAAATATATTGCCTATAAAACCAATCAAAGAAAAGCTGTATCAATTTTTTGATACAATTTCGTCATGAAAAAAACAAGAACACTTTTAAATGACTTTAATGAACTCGTAATGTTCAAACACTCAATTTTCTCATTGCCCTTTATTTTTATTGCAATGATTGTTGCTGCAAATGGTTGGTTTGGTTTTGAACTGCTTTTTTTAGGAACCCTTGCTGCATTAAGTGCTCGAAACTTTGCGATGGGATTGAACCGATTTTTAGACAGAGACATCGATGCTTTAAATCCAAGAACCATTAATCGACCCAATGTTGATGGACGAATTTCACCTGTAGCAATGTTTATTTTTGTTGTTTTAAATGCTCTCGGATTTATTTTAGTGGCTTATTTTGTCAATGATTTGGCTTTTTATTTAAGTATTCCTATTTTACTCGTTATTGGAAGTTACTCTTATTTTAAACGATTTTCCTATTTAGCCCACATTATTTTAGGTATCTCTTTAGGACTTGCCCCCATTGCAGGTGTCGTTGCGGTGAGTCAGACAATTACGCTTTGGTCAGTTTGTTTAAGTATTGGAGTGATGTTTTGGGTAGCAGGTTTTGATTTACTCTATTCGCTACAAGACATTGAAGTCGATAAAAAACTTAAACTCCACTCCATTCCAAGCAAATTTGGTGTTGAAAAAACAATGCAAATTTCAAAACTCTTTCATGCACTCACCATTGTTTTTTGGACACTGTTTGCCGTGCTAAGTGGTGCGGGAATATTTATCTATCTTGCGGTTTTAGTCAGTGCCATTATGCTGACCTACGAACATATTTTAGTCAATAAAGATTTTACCAAAATTGATAAAGCTTTTTTTACTGTTAATGGCTACTTGGGTATTGTCTTTTTTCTTTTTGTTATTCTGGATGTAATCTTTTAGAAAACTTTTAGGAAAAGTTGAGTAATATTCCAATCACTTAAAAATGCGTCTGTGGCTCAACTGGATAGAGCATCGGGTTTCGGCCCCGGCGGTTACAGGTTCGACTCCTGTCAGGCGTACCATTTAAAAGCTCGATTTAATCACTTCTTGGAGTGTTTATGTCGAGCTTTTTTTATTTCTGCAAAAATACCACTT
Organism: Arcobacteraceae bacterium; assembly: GCA_041672515.1. Taxonomy (GTDB): domain Bacteria; phylum Campylobacterota; class Campylobacteria; order Campylobacterales; family Arcobacteraceae; genus Marinarcus. The sequence goes on along the minus strand of JBAYZM010000002.1, from coordinate 10,735 downwards.
CACACCTATTTCACACTTAAAGCAACATTCTATCGTTTGTTGATTCAATTAATTTTACGATTTCTTCTTTTTTATCTTGATAATTACTCAAGTAATTTTCTAATTCAAAATATAATTCTTTACTATGTTGTTTATGAATAGTTTGGAACATTTGTAAAAATAATCTACCTCTTACTTCTTTATGAGTAGGTGCTTTATCATTAAAATAATCTATTGTACTACAAACTAAAACTTCTATGGCATAGGCATAAAGCTCATGATTGAGTAAATAATTAATATGAGACTTAAAATTTGTTTTAACACCTGTAATAATAAAAAAAATCATATCTGATGATAAGTCTTGAAAACTTGTCATAAACTCATTAAATTTATAAAATGTAGGTAGATGTGAGCCATGTTCATAAGTATTTTTACACAAATCCATTAAAAGTAAATGATACTCAAGTAGTAGTTCATTAATACTGACTTTACAATCAATAAATTTAATTTTTGATATTTCTTCTTTGTATCTTGTTAAAAAATCCCAAAAAAATCGAATACGATATTCTTTATTGTAGCTATCAAGATAGGTACGATAAAAAGTATTAAACTCAATATTAAGGGTTTGTTCATAGTGATTTAATGTTTCCATTTTAGAAATTTGATTTGTTTCTAAAAACTCAGATAAATCCTCTTCTGTAAAATATTTTTCAAGCAAAGAAAATACTTTTCTTTCTTTTCTCCATCTATAATATGATACTTCCGATATTTTTAATAGTTTACAAATTTCTTTTTTCATTTTAGTCCAAATTTACCAAATAGATATAAATTATTAGAATTTTAACATAAATAACTTCAGATAGCTTGACTTTAAATACAAAATACATTATTATTTCAAATAGATAAAATACTATCTATTTTATCTATTATTTTATCAAATAGACAAAGGATTTATAATGACTTTAGAAGAGTTAAACAATACAAAACCTGAATTAAAAGGTTGTATTTGTCTAAATCAAAGACAAACTGCTGAAATAATTGGTGTGTGTTCAAGTACATTGGACAATTGGAGAAAGATAGGACTTGGACCGAACTATAAAAAAATTGATAGTGGAAAAAAAGGCAGAGTTTTATACCCCAAAACGGCAATAATTGAATGGTTATCAAATACAATTCAAACAGCATAAGTGTCCACTTTTAAATAGTTTTGCGAACGCTAAAAGTGGACTTATCCAATCAAGGACAATGCAATTATAACTTGTGTGTCCTAATTTATTATTGAAAGGTAATGAATGAACGAAGTATGCAAGGAAATTGCAAGGTCTCTTAATGCCTACAAACTACATATCTTGGTGAATATATTATGATTGAAATATTAGCCAAAGATAATGAAATAATCCCATATAGAAAAGAGTTAAATATGATTACTGGAGGGGTTACAGCTACGATATTACTACAGCAAATTATATTCAGATTTAAGAACAATGGGAATAAGCCATTTTATAAATTCATAGAACCATGTAAACATGAAAAATATAAACCTGGTGATAGTTGGTGTGAAGAACTTGGATTTAGTAGAAAAGAGTTTCTAACAGCAATTAAAAAACTAGAAGATAATGGACTTGTAACGAAAAGAATCAACATGAGTAGAGTAACTTATTATTCTATAAATCAAAGCAATTTAAGTAAATCCCTAAAGGGAATTTACATAAATGCCGAAAAGGGATTTACGAAAATGCCAAAAGGGGATTTAGATAATAAGGATACAAAGACTCACTCAGAGATTACTCAAGAGATAAAAGAAATTAAAAATAAAGAAAAGGGGAGGCAAAAGAATTATTATCAGTATGTAAACAAACTGAGGAAGTTAGCAGATAGGTTTAGGAAAGTTGATAAACCTTTTCTTTTGTTGTTCCAGGAACAATCTTATGACTTTGAGTTTAGAGAAGATGGTAACCATTTGTTGAGAAATGCTAAAACGCAAAAAGTGTTGTCCAAATTGGATGCAGAGTATATTTACAAGATTTTAAATCATAAGCAAATAATACCGATATATGAAACTTTAGATTTTTCAAATACATAATTTATTTGCGGTTTAGGTGTGAGGTTTATTTCACAATGTTTGAATTTATTCAACTGCACTGTTGTCTTAGTCTTGAGAAGAAAGACTATCCAATAGCTACAGGCATAGTGTACAGAATAAATTTTAGGTTTTTAGTTCGGATTAGCTAAACGATACTCTTAGATTTTCAAGAAGTATCATTCAGCTGAAAACATTAAGACAATCAAAGGAGAAAAAATGAATATAGATGAAGTAATAATAAAACTAGAAAGTGTACAGTTCCAATTAGAACACCATGCCAATTATTTTGAAAACAAGTTTTTAGACATTTCAGAAAATAGTCGTGAAATCTCAAATAAAAACCTTGAGATGGAATATTTCACATATTCCAAAATTTTAAAGAATTTAAGTAACTGCATTGAACAAATCATGGAGATTGATTATCAATCAAACAAGGGGTAATTACAAAATTATCTCTCAAAAATAAAAATGGAGAAATAAAATGAAAACAATCGTAAACATAGCTATTATCTTTTTACTTAGTACTAAAAATTTGTTTGCTCTTTTTGGGGTGGGTGACATAGTTTCTGACCCCACTTCTTATACTTACTACGCACAACAAATTAAAGCCATGAATGATCAACTTAAAAGTGCTTTAGACCAACTTGACCAACTCAATAAAGTAAATGATGCAATGGATAAAGCCAATGATTTGATTTTTAATGCAGGTGAGAGAATTTATAACCCTGCTACTCAAATACAGAATCTTGTTAGAGATATTGAACGAACCCAATCAAGATTTGAAAGTCTTGCTGAAAAAGCTCAAAATTTAGGAGCAGAAAGATTTCTTAAAAATCATCACAATATCAATACTCCTTTAGAGCAAGAAGCATTTGAAAAATGGAAAAACAATATATCGGCACTATTCAATAACAGTGAAGATGAAAAATATCAAGAGCTGAGAGAAGAGCTTTTAAATGCTCAAAGACAAAAAGATTATTTAAAATATCAACAAGCCGTTAATAATCTTGGTGAATATTTAAGACTTAAAAAAATCGAACAAGAAGCTTTACAAAAAGCATCTTTAAGAGCACCAATTGAATTGTTTCAAGAATACTTTGCCAATGAAGAGGTTGTAAAACTAAAAAATGAACGAAAAGAACAAATTAAAAAATTATCTAATCAAATTAATACTGAAAAAGATATGCTAAAGCAACAACAAACTACAAATGAAATATTAATACTATTGATAGAAACCGTCGATAAACAATATGAAATGCAAATGAGATACTACTATGCCATGGCAATTCCTATGTTTAAAAATGAATCTGTTTCGATTGAACTTGAACTTAAAGAGTTAAAAAAAGAGCGTGAAGAGTTTTACAATGCCGACAGAATTGAGAAAACACCTGCGATAAAAGCCAGAGACGAATTTAAAAAAGAATTGTCCAAACGGGGTGAGAGAAGTCAAATTTATAATATTTTATCGGGTAAAAAGAATTTTTATGAATATGGAGAGTAAAATTTTGTACACAAAAATTATTAAGGAGCTACAATGAGTATAACAAGTTATGACGAAGAAATCGGAAGAGTCTATAGTGATAAATTAGATGACATCAATAATCCAATAATCGCAAGATTAGATTATATGTTTTGGGGGAGAAGTTGCAATTTAATTTTATGTTTTACTAAGGGTGCTATTCAATTTAAAATTAGTGTTTTTAATGGTAATGAATATAGCTCAAGAGACAAATTATTTTGTTTTAGAAATGAAGCTTTAATTGGAGAGACAATAAGTCTTAATTTGTATTATAGCAAAAATGGGTATTTGAATATTAAATCAGCAAAATTAGTCAAATAAACTTCTCCCTTTTTGGAGAAGTAAATTTATTTACTACTCAATTAAATTGAAAGCTTTATGCTTCAATTTACAAACCTCACCTGATAAGGTGTTAGTTTGCATACTAGCACCTAAAGGTGTTGTATGTTACAAATTCTACCACAAGGGTTAAGAATTTTGAAATAAAAAAAGGGGGAGAAGTTACATGATAGCACTTGATGAAATGGAATTAACTCAAGAAAACTTAAGAGGTACACCAAAACAAAATGGAAAGATTATTAGATTAAAAAATCAAAATGATTATAAATCAAATAATAATATACGAAGTTCTAAAGAAACAAATAATCATGTGACATATAAGTCTTCTTTTCATACTCAATCATCAACAAAACATTCTTTGGAACACATGGAAAGAAAATCTAAAGTAACCTATTTATTAATCCATGATTCAAATGTTAATGATAATAAAAAATATGATGATGTAGAGAAATTTAAAAAAGAAGCAGAAAAAATTTATAAAGAAAAAATTGGTCAAAAAATGCAGTCAAAATCAAAGTTGAATTTAGTCAAAGAAGCTGTATTAAATACAAAACCAAATACAACAATAGAAGAAATTGAAAATACATTTAAAAATTTAAATAAGAAGTTTACAGGTCATCATATTATTGCTATAAGTATTCATCGCGATGAGGGTGTTTTTATTGATAGTAAATATGATTTAAGAGATTTAGAATATACAGCTTACAATTTGTCATGGAGAAATATCAAATTAAATCAAGATGTAACCAATGAAGTAATTGATTATGCCCCAAATAGAAATATTTTTTATAATCAAGAAGATAAGAACTGGTACTTTGATAAAGAATTCGGAAATAAAGCTGATGTATCAAAGTTTCAACAAAAGATAAATTATCATGCTCATGTTTTATATAGTAACTTTAATAAAGACACGGGAAAAACAGCTCGTATGGATAGAAATGATATGAGAGAGCTACAAACAATTGTAGCCAATAGTTTGGGGATGCAAAGAGGTCACGAGTTTTCAAAAAATAAGAGAATGAATCATTGGCAGCTTAAAAAGTCTATTGATGCAAAAAGAGACTTGAAAATGAATAACAATGAAGACTTAGCTCGGCTTAGAGATTTAAAAAATTTGATGAATGAGCAACGCAATAATTTAAAAGAACAAAATGCAAAAAGACCAGATTATGCAAAATTAGAGCAAATAAATAAGGATTTACAAAAACAAATAAAAAATAAAGAACTCAGTTTAGATGATATGAAAAAAATAGTTAATGAAAAAATGAAGACTATTGATTATCAAAATAAGTTATTAGATGAAAAAAACCATTTATTAAAAGAGTATAAGGAAGTGGATAAAAATCGAACTTTGTTAATGGGGAATGAAATAATGAGACATAAAATAAAAGTTAAAGATGGGCTTTTTAAATCAAAAGAGCTATATATATACCAACCTGAAAGTGTTGAAAAATATATTGAGGTTTCGAAAAAAGAAGAAGAAAAACTAAGAAAAGAAAATGAAGGATTAAAAGAAACAAACTCAAAATTAAATGAATTTGTTTCTGAATTAAAAGGACATTTAAAAGAGGTTAACTTAGAAAAATTATTAAACAAAGTTGTTACTTCTATACCAAAGGTACAAAAGCAACCTATTTCAAAGAATAAATTTCATGATAAAGAATATGGAAGAGAATAAAGTTTTAAAAATGAATATCATAATAACTAAACATTCAAGGCGGAGAAGAAAACATCAAAAAATTATTGATAAAGACCTTTTAATTGATTTCATAAAACAAATAGATGAACTCTTTTTTATTTCACATAAAGAGAATAATATTTATAAAGTTGGATATAGAAATAAAATTGCAATAATTAAAAAAAGCAATAATGCTCTAGTGTTAATAACCGTTAGAGGATTTGAAAAAGATAATTTTAAAATTGATAATATAGACCTCAAGCTTTTAGTTGTTACGGATAGAAAGAAAAGTTAAATGGGTGATGTAGCATTAACAATTTTGACTAATAAGCCGTCTATAAAAATTTATATAAGATATGATAAAATCCAAGCTTATCAAAAATAAAGGCATTTAGTGAGTGTTTACTCTGAACGATTAGCAAAACTTAAAAAAGATATTAAATCTATTGAATCTGTAAGACAAAAGAAACGATGGAAACCTAATCAAAAAATTGTCATCGATTTTATAAATGGTGTTACTGAAAAAGCAGAGTTTTTAATAAATGCACATAAAGTTACTCTTAAACTCGGAGATAGTAAAAAAGGATTTAAACATATTATTGAAAGACATTATTGTAAAGGTTGCCCAGGCGAGCTTGAAACACTTGATATTATAAATATTGCTGAAGTATTTTTAAGAGGAATAAAATTAAATGAAATCGGTGTTTCAAATAGTGATTTAACAGTATATCAATTAAATAAAAATGGAAAAATTTTAAAACTTGTATTGGATTCTAAAGAAAATGGGGAACTTGTAGTTACATTTTATAATGTGTAATTGGAAGCAGGACGATAACAGTATTCAACCATCGAGGGCTTACTAAACGCTCTGTATCGTAACCCCGCTTCACTCCGGAAGTAGACATTTCTGTCATCAAATACATGAACCATGTACTCTGTGCCAAAAATGAACTTATGCAATTATTACAGTATACGACTTAGAATATCCTTAGATTTTATAGTTACTGCTCCACCATATCAACCTTTTTCTTTAAAATCCCAGTTCTTTTATAAAATTCTTTCCAGCTCTTGAGTCTAACTTTGCATATCTCAAAGTCATTTTAATATCTCTATGATTCATAAGCTTTTGAATTGTAAAGATTGGCGTTCCATTAATTGCTAAATGACTGGCAAACGTATGCCTAAGTGTATGCAGCACTACTAAGTTTTTTCTATCTTCTTTATCAATCCCAATGTTAAATAATTCATGTAGTATCTTTAACATTTGCCTTTGAATCGTTGTTGGTGTCTCTTTAAATAACTTGTCTTGAGGATTTAGTCCTTTACAATATTCCTGGAGTAAAGTTGATACTTCATCGGTTAAAAAAGTTTTGTATGTTGAATTATTTTTAAAATCTTTTAAAGTAATAATTTGATTGCTTAAATCTATATCCATTTTAGAAATATTTAAAATAGTTGTCAATCTTCCACCTGTCGTGAGGGCTAATTTACAGAACAAATACAATCTAGGCTCATGTTCTAGGTTCTTGTAGAGTTTATTAATTTCATCAATCCTTAAAAATCTTTCTCTTTCATTATCAACTCGATCTTTGGTGATGTATTTGGTTAAATCATTTTTAATCAGCTCTTCTTTTAATCCATAGTTTATGATTGAGCTAAGGAGCGTTAAAATATTGTTTACAGTCTTATTTGATAGTTGGATACCTTTTGGAGTAGTTTTGGCTTTTATTTGCTTTATAAGAGCTCTTATATCCTCTTTTGTTTGAGTCTCAATATTTTTCTTATCAAAAAAGGGAATAAGGTGTTTATTTATAGTCGCAAAATCACTTTGTTTACTTTTCCCTTCTTTTCTAGTTTCAAAGTATTTAGCAGTTAAAACATCAAACGATAAAAAGCTTTTTTGCTTTTTGTTTGCCATTACTGGTGGCTCTTCACCTAATCTTTGCTTTGTAATTATCTCATTTCGTTTTTGATTGCAGTAATTCTCTCTTACACCCTCTGAATACTTACCAATTTTAATTTCTTTTGTTTTATTGTCTATATCTTTAAATCTGATATAATACGTTTTATCGGGTTTGTCATTGGTAATAGAATCTCTATAAAGTACACCTGTTAATTTTGTAGTATGTCTAGCCAAATTTATCACACCTATTTCACACTTGAAAATGTTTTTTATTGGATTATATAGAGAATATTATAAAAAGTCAAATTTATAAAGTTCCTATAAATAGGCACTTTAAAGACTATTTTAATCATTGTAGATTATTGGAATTAATATAAGAGAAAGTTTCGGCCCCGGCGGTTACAGGTTCGACTCCTGTCAGGCGTACCATTTAAAAGCTCGATTTAATCACTTCTTGGAGTGTTTAGGTCGAGCTTTTTTTATTGCTCCTAAAACTTAAGTATCATCTCTTCATTGGTCAACAAATCACCCAGCATGCCGCTTAACTTCTTTTTATCCGTAATATCAATTCGGATTGATTTATAGCCAATAATCTCTTGTTGGTGATTCAAAATTGGAAAAACAATACTGTCAACCCAATAAAAGTTGCCATCTTTTTTACGGTTTTTCACTTCACCTCGCCAAATACTTTTTGATTTAATGGTTTTCCAAATCTAAATGCCTCTTATGGTAACATAAGAAGAAGTTTTAAAGCAAGTTATTGTACGATAAAATTACACGTAAAACAGAAGGTGTCTTTTTATGAGAATTAATTACGATGAGTTTAAAAAATCCGTAGAGATTTTAGGTTTAATCAGTTTAACAACCAAAGCCAAAGTTAAAAAAAGATATTTAGAACTCTCAAAAATACACCATCCCGATATGCCACAAGGAGATGTTGTGAAATTTCAAGAACTCAATCGTGCCTATGAAATCCTCAGTTTTTACATGGATAACTTCCGATACACGTTTAGTAAAGAGGAGTTTGAAGACCAATTCCCTTTTGGAGTTTCTCAAAAGGATTGGATAGTTTAAAGCCGTTTTGGCTTTGGTTTTAGCTCTTTTAAATCAAACCATTTGTAAAGTTTTCGGATTAAAATCATTAAAAATAATCCGTCAATCATACTGGCAATAATAAATGAAAAATAATCTTCTTGACTGATTACCCCATATTTATACGCCAACATTGAAATGGCAACCATAAAAGTTAAAGGCATGGAATCACTTAACGCAAAAAGAGCTGTTTGCTTAAATTTTAAATACTTATAAAAAGACAAATACGAACTGATCAGTCGAATGGATATAATCGCTATAATAATAAACACCGCATGTTTGAGAATATTCAAATCAATTATCTCTAATTTTACCGTTGAACCGGTGTAAATAAAGAAAATAGGCACAAAAAAACCAAAACCAAAAGACTCTATTTTTTCCAATAACTCTTGTTTTTGATTAAAAAACATTTTTAAAAATAATCCTGCGGTAAATGCGCCTAAAACCACATCGATTTTTAAAATCAACATAATAGCAACCAACACCAACAAAATGGAAAGAGCAAAACGAATATCTTGGTCAAATCGGTCGGTGTGAGAATCGGGCATTATAAATTTCTTTAACTCAGGATACCACCAAAAAACCAAATAAGAGAATCGTAATACCAAAATAATCCCTAAGACTACTAAAATAATGGTTACAATAGAGATAAAGAATTCTACTTTTAAACCATATTCAATCCAACCACTAAAAAGAGTAAGCGCCAAAATACTCACCACTTCGCCTACTACCCCAATGGATAAGGCTAAATTAAGCCAAGGTTCTTCTTTTCCATACTCTTTTATAAGCATCATTAACATACCCAAGGAGAAAATAGGCAGTGCTACAAAATAGGTAATTCCAAGATTAAATATCCAGCAAACTACGCCAGAAATCGTATATAAAGAGATAAAATAGAGTATTACATTCCAAGCCATGGTGGCTTTAATAACTTTGACCAGTTTTAAATTAATTTCAAGTCCGGCTAAAAACATTAAATAAACAAATCCAAATTTTGCAAGAAGAATAAGCGTTGGGTTATCATACAGAAGCCCAAAATATCCTGCGAGTAAACCTAAAGAGATTTCAATAACGACAACAGGGGCATTGATTAATTTGGAGATTATAGGTGCTAACATTATAATAATACAAACTGTAATAATCAAAAAAAATTGTTCCACTTCTCATCCTAGCTATCAATTGGGGAAAAAGAATAGCTAAAAAATGTTAATAATCAGATTATTTCACCTTTATCATTCATTTTTTAAACCGCTTAACTTGACAAAAAGAGTCTTATGAGATATTATTACAGGTAATTAACACTTAAAGGAAATACAATGGGAAAATATATTGAATTAAATTCTACTAATTTTGATGCGACAGTTAAAAACGGGTTATCACTTGTGGACTTTTGGGCTCCGTGGTGTGGACCGTGTAGAATGTTAGCGCCAGTTATTGATGAATTAGCAGCGGACTTTGATGGAAAAGCAAACATTTGTAAAGTGAATACAGATGAAGAACAAGATTTAGCGGTTAAATATGGTGTTCGATCAATTCCTACCATTTTATTCATGAAAAATGGAGAAGTAGTAGATACAATGATTGGTGCCAGTTCTAAACAAGCATTAACTGAAAAATTAAACGCATTAGCTTAATAAAAAGACTCTTTTAAAGAGCCTTTTTATTCCCCCTTCTTCTTCGCCTTATTCCCCTTTACTTTAGTAAAAAACAGAAAAACTTTGGATAAAATAGAAAAATTATCAACACAACCGTTATATAGGAAAAAGAATGCAACAATTTTTAGAAGAATCAAAAAAAATAAGCAGAGAAATCGCTACGCTAAGTGGTGAAATAAAAGACAGAGTTTTGCAGGAGATGGCAAATGCTTTGATGGAACATTGCGATTATATTATTGCTCAAAACAACAGAGATGTACAAGCAGGAAAAGAGAGTGGTTTAAGCGAAGCTTTGATGGACAGACTACTCCTAACTGGTGACAGAGTTTTTGGAATGGCACAAGCCATCAGAGAAATTGCTGCACAAAAAGATCCTGTGGGCAGAATATTAGATGGTTGGGTAACTCAAAATGGATTAAATATCCAAAAAGTCTCTATTCCTATTGGCGTTATTGGTATTATTTATGAAAGCCGACCTAATGTAACG
>JBAYZM010000001.1:0-37659 GCA_041672515.1 Arcobacteraceae bacterium | reverse complement strand
TTGATAGGTTCTCCCATATCTAAAATAAAAATTTCGCCCCCTTTTCCAATACTTGCGGCTTGCAAAACTAACTCGCATGCTTCTGGGATAAGCATGAAATATCGAGTAATATCCGGATGAGTGACCGTTATATTTTTCCCTTGTTCTATTTGGGATTTAAACTTCGGAATAACACTTCCGCTGCTTCCTAAAACATTTCCAAATCGAACAGCAACTATTTCTGTATTTTCTGGTGTATTAATATTTTGAGCATACAATTCACAAATTCTTTTTGTTGTTCCCATAACGTTGGTTGGACGAACAGCTTTATCGGTTGAAATTAAGACAAACTTTTTGACTTGATGTTTAATGGCGCAATCAATACTGTTTTTTGTTCCAATAATATTGTTCATAATCGCTTCTGTAATATTATCTTCAACCAAAGGCACATGTTTGTATGCAGCTGCGTGTATAACAATATCGGGTTTATATTTTTCAAAGGTTTTGTCCAATAACTCTTTGTTGACGACGGATTGCATGACTAAGATAGGTTTATATACAGCCAATTCTTCAGCAATGGTGTATAAGTTAAACTCACTGTGATCAAGCAAAATAAGCTGTTTGGCTTTAAAATGGATACATTGTCTGCTAATTTCACTTCCAATGCTTCCCCCCGCACCTGTAATTAGTACCACTTTATCTTTAATAAAACTTTCAATGAGTACTTTGTCTAAATCTTTAGGATGTCGTGCCAATAAATCTTCGACTGAAATGTCTTTAAGCTGGGTTGAGAAATCTTTGTCTTGAAGTATTTGTTCTAACGAGGGAAGAATTTTAATCACTTTAAAATAAGGATTTAATTTCTCATAGATTTCTTGGATTCTTTTTGTGTTTGTACTTGGCATTGCAATAACCAAAAGCTCATATTTTTTTTGTTTTTGAATAATACGTTTTAACTCATCTTTAGAAATAATCTTAACCCCATCAATACTTCTTTTTTGTAAAATGGGGTCATCATCCACAAAATATTTGACTTTAAATGCACTGTTTCTAAACTCTTCTTCAAGTTTTATCCCAGCTTTTCCTGCACCATAAATGACTGCTATTTTATTTTTATAAATTGTATTTCGGTTCATAATAAAATGATAGGCATACATCAAAAAAGTAATTGCCAATAAGTAAAAAGCCGCTTCAGAAGCCAAAAGAGCAAAACGCACTTTGCCATATAAAAAAGGAGCATACACAATAAATGCTACAAAATAAACCACTGTTTTTATTAAAAAAGTTCGCGTTGTTGCTTTGCTCCAACTTAAACTGTAATCTTTAAAAATAAAAATGGAAGCTAAAATTCTAACTCCCAAAGCAAAAGCGACTACTTCCCATATCATATCTTGGTGAAAAATGAAAAATGTCCACCAAAAGGTGATTACCGTCAACACGGTTATGACTAAAAAGTTGAGTATTCGTTTGTCTATTCTAAGCATCGTTTTCCAAAGTATTAATTATAACATCACATATCATTTTCACATCTTCAATTGTCATAGAAGTGCTACTTGCTACGCAAATTCCATGATTAAAAAGTTCTTCACTTGTACCATCAATAATACTCTTTGAAGTTTCAAACAATTTTTGCATATGCATAGGCTTCCAAAGTGGACGAGATTCTACGTTAACCTCTTCAAGCACTTTCATAATTTTATTGTAATCGGTTTGTTTAAAAGTCAAAGCAGTAAGCCATCTATTACCACGACTATTTTCAAGTTCTGGCATAAAAGTTATCTCTTTAATATGTCCTAAAAACTCTTTATACCATTCAAAAATCTCTCTTTTTTTCTGCACCCGTTTTTCTATAACTTCCATTTGAGCAACGCCAATAGCTGCAAGAACATTACTCATACGATAATTGTATCCATATTCTAAATGTTCATAGTGAATAAAAGGCTCTTTTGCTTGTGTAGAGTAAAATTTCGCTTTTTCAATCCACTCTTTATTATTACTTACAAGCATCCCACCACCACTTGTAGTTAATATTTTATTGCCATTAAAACTATATATACCAAAATCGCCAAATGTTCCTGAATGTTTACCATTATAAGTCGCACCAAGGCTTTCTGCTGCATCTTCTATCAGATAAACACCATGAAGCCTACATATATCAGCTATTTTTTCGATATTTGCGCATTGTCCATATAAATGGGTAACTATTAGCGCTTTAGGTTTTTTATCACACTCACAGAGATATTTATTTAAAAGTTTTGGTGATAAATTCCATGATTCTTTATCACTGTCTATAAAAACTGGTTTTGCTCCTTGGTAAAGTATTGCATTAACTGAACCAATAAATGTAAATGAAGAAGCTAATACCTCATCATCTTTCCCAATACCTAAAATTCTTAAAGCTAAATGGATAGCTGCTGTTCCACTTGTAACAGCTAAAGCATTCGACGTACCAGTATACTCTTTGATACTCTCTTCAAACTTATTTACATAAGCACCTAATGGAGCAATATAGTTACTTTCAAATACTTTTTCTATATAGTTTAATTCATTTCCACTCATATGGGGCGCACTTAAAAAAATTCTTTTATTCATTTATATCCTCTACTTCTTTGCATGGATTTCCATAAGCTTTTATTTTATTGTCTATATGTTTTATTACAACTGAACCTGCTCCAATAACAGAGTTTTTGCCAATGATTATTCCCTGAATTACACAAGAACCTATTCCAATATGAGTAAATTTACCTACTTTTACATTCCCAGCGAGTGCTACATTGGGTGATATATGGACAAAATCTTCTATTAAACATTCATGTTCTATGATACTTGCAGTATTAAGTATGACTCCATCTCCAATTACAGCTTTCGCGTTGATTACAACATTTGGCATTACTACAGTTCCAACACCAATAGTAACACTTGATGAGATTATGCTACTTGGATGTATCAAACTAACTACTTCAAAACCACTCATTTTTACTTTATCAAAAAGCTTACTTCTTCTTGTGTTGCTACCTATTCCAAATACAATAGGAATATAATTATTATTTTTTATGTCATCAAATGTTGGATAACTATTTTGTCCATCATCTATAAAAATAATATCATCATATCCACAAGTTCTTGCAATATCTGCTACAACAAACCCATGTCCACTAGCACCATAAATATATATACTTTTCATTACTTGCTTCCTGTAAATTTTTCCATAGTGATACTTGTAGATGAGCTTATATCACTTCTTTTTATTACTTTTAAAAACGTCATCCATAATATCTTTATATCCAATAAAAATGATTGATTATCTACGTACCATACATCATACGTAAATTTTTGCTCCCAAGTTATAGCATTTCGACCATTGACTTGTGCCCATCCTGTGATACCAGGTAAGACAGAGTGTCTTCTTTTTTGTTCATTGTTATAAACCTCTAAATACTCAATCAAAAGTGGACGAGGACCGACAAAGCTCATTTCACCTTTAAGTACATTAAAAAGCTGAGGAAGTTCATCTAAACTCGTACTTCGTATAAATTTACCAATTCCAATAAGTCTTTGTTCATCGGGTAATAAATTCCCATTCTCATCTTTCTCATTGCTCATAGTACGAAACTTATAGATTCCAAAGATTTTTTCTTTATACCCTGGTCTTTTTTGTTTGAATAAAATTGGTCTTCCTATCTTCAACAATATAAGTAAACTTAGCACAATATAGATAGGTAAAAAAAGTATGATTAAAAAAAGTGCCAAAAACTTGTCAAATATTGATTTAAGCATCATAAACCTCTAAATACTGTTGAACGATAACATTTATATCAAACTCATTTTGAGCTTTTATTCTACTTTGTTTGCCCATTTCTTCTCTTAACTCACTACTATTTACTAAAAGATTAATCTTTTCTGCTAAAGTTTTACTGTCTTTTACAGGTACTAAAAAACCATTGACCCCATCATCAACCACTTCTTTGCATCCTACAGCATCTGTAGTTACTATTGGTTTTCCCATCGATGCAGCTTCAAGAAGTGTCCTTGGAACTCCTTCTCTGTAGCTTGGTAATACAAATATATCACACTTCTCTATCTGTTCTTTTATATTATCTTTATGTCCTAGCCATTTTACATTTCCACTATTTAAAAAACTCTTACTTGCACAAGAGATATTTCCCTCATCCGTATCACCAATTAATATAAACTTTAGATCTTTATTTTTTAAAATCTCTGCAGCTTCGTAATACTCTTTAATCCCTTTATGCCATATTCCTCTTGCTATCATAAGTATGGTAAGAGGTGAGTGATGAGTAATGTGAGATGAGTAGTAGGATGTGGATGAAAAAATTTGTGTGTCAATTCCTGAACTTTTTATGAGTATTGCTTTTTCTTTTTTTACTAATTTTTTATCAATAAAATACTGCCTATCATCACTGTTTTGGAAAACACAGTAGTGTGCTTTTTTATTGGCTTCTTTATAGAGTGTATTCATCACTTTTTTTACTGTTTTTGCTTTTTTACTCTCTTCAATATAAAAACTTCCCAACCCTGTAACCGCATTTACTATTAAAGGGATTTTTGCTAAATGTCCTACTATTGAACCATATATATTTGGTTTTGCTGTAAAGTTTTGTAATATATCCAGTTTCAAAGGTTTAATCACTCTATAGATGTTTCGTATGGTGCCTAATTCTTTAAAAGGATTAAGGCTTTGCCTTTTTATTTTGTACTCTAGAGCTTTAATACCATACTTTTCAAACTCATCAAATTTCTCTCCTCTTGGACAAATCGCATACACTATATAACCTTTTTGAACCAATGCTTGCATAATAGGCAAACGAAAAAGAAAAAGATTTAAATCGAGATGCGATAAAAAGGCTATTTTTTGACTCATTGTTTTTTCTTCCAAACTTCTAAGCAATACATCGTCCAAAGCATTTTAGCTCTTTTTTCATCTGAAATGTTTAATCTCTTTGATAATAAATCACCAATAAATCGTTGCTCTATAAATTGGCTGGAATAACTATTATTATTTAAACTATCAAAAATATTTTCTTTAAGATCATTTTCTATCCATTTTTTCAGTGGTACTTCAAATCCTCTTTTAGGTTGCGTTATCAACTCACGGTGTAAATATTTCTTTGATAACTCTCTTAAGATATACTTCGTTGAACCTCGTTTTATTTTATACTCATTTTTCAAAGTGGGGACAAATTCAAGCATATACTTACTTAAAAATGGACTTCTTCCTTCTAATGATTGACTCATTGTAGCTATATCCATTTTTATGAGTAAATCACTGAACAAAATTAAATTAAAATCAAGATAAAGCATTTTCGATAAAGATTCAAGTTCAACACTATTTATATATTTATTCATTTGCATATTTATTTGATTTTCTTTAAATTGATATTCATCTTCAAATATGTCGTTAGTACTACTTAAATAAAATTCAAGTCCTTGCCTTTTTGCCATTGATAGAAGTCTATATCCATAGTTGTATAAGGATTTTTTATTGTGTGGTTTTGGAAGTATTTTAGTTAAAAAAGAAAATTTACTAGCAATATCTATCAAACCATTTGCTGTTGGTACATACCTTCTATAACCACCAAAAAGCTCATCTGCCCCATCTCCATTAAGTATTACTGTTACATATTTTTTAGCCTCTTTTGATACATAGTAACTGGGGATTGCGCTGCTATCCATAAAAGGCTGTCCATAGTTAAATAATATCTTTTCTATATCATCTTTTAGATTCATAGAAATTGATAGTTCATGATGAGTTGTATTATATTTTTGTGCTGTAAGTTTTGCTAAATGTGATTCATCGTAAGCCCCATCAAACTTCACAGTAAAAGTTTTAAGGTTTTGTTTATACTCACTTGCTATTGCTACGATTAAAGAACTATCTATCCCACCACTTAAAAAAGCCCCCACTTCCAAATCTGATGATTCTAATCTGTCTTTGATACTTCGGTGTAACAGTTCATCTACTTTTTGTAATGATTGTTCAAAAGTTAAATTTGTTGTTTCTTTATAATAATTCTTTATGTCAAAATATGGTTGTTGTTGAATTTTTAAACTCTCTATATCAATCGCATAAAGATATCCTGATTCTAAGGCTATTACATTTTCATAGGCTGTAAATTCTTTAAAGAAAAAGCCACATCGCAAATATGACTCTATCGCTGTTTCATTTATTTTTAGATTTGTAATCCCTGCTTTTATAGCATTAAGTTCACTTGCAAATAAAACAGTTTGTCCATCTTGATACAAATAAAGTGGTTTTTTACCCGCTCTGTCTCTTGCAAGGATGAGTTGATTGGTTTCTTTATTTAAAATACAAAAAGCAAACATTCCATCAAGTTTCTCAAACATTTTTTCTTTATATTTTATATACAGGTATAAAAGTGTTTCAGTATCAGATGTAGTTTGAAATTCAAACTCACTTAGCTCATTTTTTAGTTCAAGATGATTGTATATCTCTCCGTTAAAAACTATTGTGTAGTGTCCAAAGTGAAATGGCTGATGACCATGAGAAATATCTTGAATAGAAAGTCTTGTATGGATTAATTCAATATTTTTATAGTTATAACTAGATTGTTCATCTGGACCACGATGAAACAAACTTTCTTTTATTTTCTGTAAGTCAAACCTTTTATAATTAATCGCTCCTGCTATTCCACACATTATTTGATTAACCTAACTTTTTTATTTTCAATTGTATAAATTTTATTGCAGTTCTTTATTGTACTTAATCTATGTGCAATAATAATTAATGTTTTATCTTGGCTAAGATTATAAATTTCATCCATTATTTCTTTTTCTATAGCTTCATCAAGTGCAGAAGTTGCCTCATCAAGAACTAATATTTCTGGTTCTCTATATAATGCTCTGGCTATAGCTATACGTTGTTTTTGTCCTCCACTTAATTTAACGCCCCCCTCTCCTACAAAAGTATCTATTCCATTTTGATATATTTCTAGGAATTCAAGTATTTTTGCTGTTGATAAAACATTTTTAATTCTTTCTTCATTATATTCCAAACCAAAAGATACATTATCTGCAACGGTACCATCAAACAAATAAACACTTTGTGGAATATATCCTACTTTATTTCTCCAACTTCTTACATTTGATTCATCTACTCTAATATCATCTACTACCATTTGACCATTTGTAGGTTTATAAAGTCCAATTATTATATCTACTAATGTACTCTTTCCACTCCCACTAGCTCCAATGAAGGCTATTTTTTCACCCTTTTCAATTAATAAATCAATATTTTCAACTACTTTTTTATTCTTGCTATATTCAAAGTCTATATTACGTAAATAAATTCTTTTTTTAAAACTAATCTCTTCGTAACCAAGATTTTCTCCATTATTCAATAAATCATTATAAATCAATTCAAAAGCTTTATGATTAAATTGTACATGATGATATCCATTAATGATTCTATTGGCTGATGGCATTAATCGGTAAAGACCCAAAATAAACATCGAAAGTATGCCTAAATGATTTGATATATTTTCATTATTTATATATATCAAAAGAACAACTATCATGGAAACTAAAACAAAGCCTATCGTTTCTAATAAAAGTCTTGGAATATGAAATAAAACTTCTGAAATTATATTTGCTCTTGCAAAACCATAACTTGATTCTTTAAAACAATTTAATAAAATTCTATCATTTGATTGAAGCTTTATCATTTTATAATTACCAAATGAACTATTAATTATCTCATGAAATTGTCTTTGAAAACTTTCTCTTGACGTTCCTTGAAATTTCACTTTTTGTGAAATAATTCGAACTACAAAAATAAAATTCACTAGTAAAAAAATGGTTATTATAATTGTTGTTTCCCAATTGATATACAACATTATAGAATAAATTAATAAAACAATGAAAACCTCACTTATCATGAGTAAAACGGCTGATATCATGACTGTTAAATATTGAGTTTCATTAATAATAATTTTTGTCAATTCACTGCTATTTCTAGATATAAATTGTTGATATGGTAAATTCATATAATGTTGAAAAAGCATGAGTGATAAATTATGTGTCATACCTTTTGAGAATTTTGATAGCAAATAAAAATATAACAGATTAATTATTCCTCTAAAAGAATAAAAAAAGATTAACCCTACACCAAAGGCAAGAACAAAGTTTATTTCATTTGAAAACCCAAAAAAGTTATAAAATAAACTAAAATACTTATTTTCAGAAATTTTATTAAAATCTGTTGCAACTGATATAAATGGCATAATAACAACAACTGCTACTGTTTCAATAATTGCAACAAAAACTGAAAAAATAATAAGATAAGTCAAAAAAAACTTTTCTTTCTCAGAAAACAGTTTAATAATTTTTTTTAACAAGCTCTAATCCTTTTCTTTCATTATATAAATAAAATAAATAAAACCAAAAAATTGGTTGCCTTAATACAAAATGAAAAAGGGAAAACACAAATAACGCAATTAGTGCTGAAAATAAAAATATTTTTTTCTGATTAATTAAATGTTTACCAATATAATAAAAAAGTATAATATACATAAAGAAACCAATTATCCCTGTTTGAGTTAATATATCAATTAATGTATTATGTGCTTCTGATGTATGATTTACAATTTCTAAATAAGAGTGAGGACCTCCCCCTAATCCTATAATAGGTGATAACATAAAGTTTGAGAAACCATTTATTAATAATGTAATACGATGTAATGCAAGAGTTCTACTATCATCAACAATAGAAACAAATATATCAAAAACAATTTTATAAATAAATGAGTATTCTAAAGCAACTATAATAAGAAAACATAGAATAATAATAAAATTAAATAGTAAAAAGAATTTTAGCTTCCGTCGTTTTTGAATCTCTATACATAAATAATATATAAAAAGACTTATAACCCCAGAAATAATTGAGAGATATAAAGCCTGCCCTTTTATCTGAGTTATTACTACTAATTCTAGAATTAATAATACAAATAAAATTCTTCTTTTATCTTTAAAATAGTAAATTGTTAGAAATAAAATAGGCGAATACAATAGTGATAATTGATTTGGATTTTTTGATAATGCTGTAAATCTTGCTCCCTCACCACCATAATATTTCATTAATCCAAAAGTTTCAAAAAAAGACTGAGGAATAATAAAAACTAAAGAAAAGAAAATAACTATAAATATAATTGTTTTTTGCATTGTATAGTCATTTTCTTTATAATCATTTTGTAATTGTAAAATTATTATAACCATTAGTATAAAAAAATATGCTAAATAATCATGAACAATCATTCTTGGTTCAAGATGTATATCTACGTAAACTGTATATAAGCTTCCTAAAGTTAATATTAATAAATAAAGTAACCAAAACAATACTAATATTTTATTTTTAAATATCTCTTTAATTACTTCATAACTATTTTGACTATAAATTACATAAAATCCAAGTAATAATAAAATAATTTCACCAAATCCTAATGGTAAATTAAACAGCCTTAATTGTGTATTTATAGTCATAATAATACATAGAATAACTATATTAGTAAAATTCTGATTTATTTTCTTTTCTAAAAACATTTATTTGCTCATGTATATATTTGTTAGTTTCATTGATAAATTATTATATGTATATTTCAATAATTCTTCTTTATTATACATATTAACTAATGTATTTTGTTCCCATTTATTATATAACTCTTCAATAACTTGTTTTAATTCAATTGTATTTTCATACAATATATATCCACAATTTATGCTTTTAAATTTTTCTTCTATTTCGGGGTCCTTTTCTCCATTTATTAAACATACAATAGGTTTCATTGTACTTAAATACTCATAAAATTTTCCAGTTAACATCCCTTTCTCTTTTTTGGTTGCCCATGTTAACATCAAATTTACAGTCGAATTTCTTTGCAATTCTTTTGTATCTTCTAAACTCAATTCACCTCTAATATCACTACACTCTTTTATATCGTATTTGGAAGCCCACATTTCCCAAATTGAAGAATCAGTTCCTGCATAAACTAATTTAATATTATCTTTTATTTTATTTTCATATTTTAATTCTTGAATTGATTTAAATAATATTTCTGCATCTCTTTTTCCTCCATATAATGCTCCAGTATAAGTAATAGTGAAGTTCTTTTCTTTTTCGCAAAAGCCTGGTTCATTATTATGATTCTCAAATTCAAATCCATTAGTAATGATTTCAATGTTATGGTTATATTTTTCTAAAATATGCTTTAATCCTTCACTAACTACTACAATTGCATCAGTTTTTGTAAAAATAATTTTATTAATTTTATTTTGCAATGCTCTGAAAAGAATTACCGTTTCACTATCTCCAAAGGGAAGATCTCTAAAATCTGCAACCCAATAACAATTACGATAAATTAATTTAAGAAAATACGCCACAATATGATTTGATATAGGACTAAATGTAGAATAAATATATTTGATATTATTCTTTTTTATATAATAAATACCATATAAAATCCCAAAAAATATATAGATAATACCCCCTTCATAGTGAATATTTAAAGGAAATGAATTTCTTAATTTTTTAAAAAAAGATATTTTTTGAGTATACTTCTGAAAAGAAACGCTATTTTCTTCTTTTTTTATATAATTCTTCCTATTAAACAATCTTTTTATCATTTGTAAATCAAAAGTTGGCAAATATTTATATTGAACTTTTTTCAACTTATTTAGCAATTTATCATTTTGAAGGAATTTATATCCACCCGTTGTAAATAAAAGGATATTCCAATCTTTTTTGATTAAATTTTTTGTTAAAAAATAAGTTCTTATGGAACCAATGGCTTTAATAGGAGGAAAGTAATATGCTATTACTAAAAGATTCTTATTCTCCAACATTTAGTCTTTCTTAATTCGGTATTTTTTATATATATTCAAAAGCATATCCCATAATTTTTTTTCACTACCATAAACACTATGTAATTTTTCTTCTCTAGTAAGATATATTTCTAAATCTTTTTTTTTCCATAACATCTTTTTTAAGAAAAATTCGATATCTTCATTTTGAGCCGATTCACTTGGATATGGTATTCCTTCTAACTGCTTAAATGCCTCATTTCTTGTTATTTGTTCTGAAATAATTAGTGTTGATAAATGAATTTTTCTTTTATCAACATTAAATTTTTTTGGTAAAATATATCCTTGATAAAACCGTGTAAAAACAGACTCATAATGCTTATATGGATAAGGTTTATAATGAAACTCTTTTTCTAATACTTCTAATACTTCAAATTTATTATAGTCAGGTAAATAATCTAAAAAACCAATCCACTTTATTTTTCTTAAAAACTCATGATAAACAAAATCTAATGTACCGAAACTTGGAAAAGTTTTTAGTTTTACATTCCCTTTTTTACTTAATTCCTTTATGTTTTTCTTATCAAATTTAAACCAGTTCCAATTATTTGGTATTTTCATTCCTTCAGTAGCAATATTTGAACCAGACAAAATATATTTCACTCCATATCTATTAGCTAATTTATAATTAACAGCCAACATTGCATTATCATAAAGTAATTCAACATCAATTACATCTGCATCAAAAAATGATTGCATTAATTGTCTGTATTCAGACCAATCAATTACATGGGTATAAAGTTCAACATCAAGCTTTTCTATAAGATTTTTGATATTACTTACTGCTAATTCACTATTCCAACCATTATCCATATGTACAGCTAAAGGACGTAGCCCTAACTCTTTTACTTTTACTAATGTATAAGAACTATCCACTCCACCACTTACACCAACAATACAATCGTAATTTTTTCCCTTCCCATCTTCTTTAATTTTTTGAACAAATTCCTCTAAATTTAAATTAACTTTTTTAATAGGATTCTTTAACTTTTTAATAAAATCTTCACAAAAATTACAATTACCATGTTCATCAAATATTATATCTTCTGCCGTGGTATCCATTAGGCATCTATTACATTGCTGGTATTTCAAATTTAATCCTTATTAAATAATTTTATTAGTGTTTCATACCTAGGATATGATATTAATACTGCTTTATGTGGACCATGATACACAAACATAGAGCCTGCTGCAACTGCATCAGCACCTGAATCAACTGCCTCTTTAAAATCTACTATTGTTCCCGCACCACCACTTGCCACTATAGGAATAGTTAATTTTTTTGATATTATACTTAAAAAATCTTTATCATAGCCTTCCCCTTTCCCATCATTATCAATTGAATTTACTATAATCTCCCCGACTCCTATTTTTTCCATTTTTAATGCAAAAGTTATTGGATCTTGCTTTGTTTTTTGAGTTCCACTTTTAGTATATAAACTGTATTTCCCAAAAAAACTTTTTTTAATATCCAATGAAAGAACAATACTTTGTGAACCAAAATAAACAATTAATTCTCTCATTAATTCTTCATTTTCAATGGCAGCTGTATTTAAAATAACTTTTTCAATACCTAAACTAAAAAGTTTTTTAGCATCTTCAAATGTTCTAATACCTCCACCATATGCTAAAGGAATAAAAGCTTCAGTAGCAATTTCTGCTATCATTTCAAAGTCAATCATTTTGTTTTTTTTAGAAGCCTCAATATCAAGTAATACAATTTCATCAACTTCTTTTTCATTAAATATTTTTACAGTATTAATAGGGTCCCCTACATATTTATGATTTTTAAACTTAACACCTTTATAAAGTCCTCTATCTTTTATTAATAATGTAGGTATAACTCTTGTTCTTAACATTTTATTACTCCAATGTAGTTATACATTTAGGTTTTTTTTTCGAAAATTATCAAAATTACTATTCTTAACAAATCCATTATATTTATAATTATTTTCAAACATTATACATTCATTTTTATCCAGGGTTTTAATAATCTTTGCTGGATTTCCAGCAATTACACAATACCCATCTGAAAATGATTTTGAAACTACACTTCCTGCCCCTACAATAGTAAAATCTCCTAATTCTACTCCCGGCAAAATCATTGTATTCATACCCAACCAACAATATTTTCCTATTATTACTTGAGATACATTATGCTTTCTTGTATCATAAAGATTATGGTTTGAGCTAATAATTCCAACATTTGCAGATATTTGAGTATAATCTCCAATAAATACTTTTCCATTTCCTTGAATATAACACCCCGGCATATATCCAGGGGAAGTATCTATCCCTATACAGATATTTTGAGGATGAGTAACAATACTTGTAAAATGAACGGGCCAGTATACGTTACGATTATATCCAAATACTTTTTGTTTTAAAATATGTCTCAGTAATATTGGTGTTTGCGTTTTTCTTGTCTCATAACAATTCTTACATATAATTCTTAACATTTGCATATAAAAGAACTTAATAACTTTTTTTAACACTTTTTCCTCCCTTTAATGCTAAATTATAATAATAAATTAGAAAAACAATATAACATATGGATAATGAATAAGATAGTATGTATAAAAAATTTTCTATACTATAACTTATAAAAATTGCAAGAACACTAATAAAAATTAAAATAACATTAATTAATAACTCAATTTTTTGTTTTTCAAAAACAATCAATACTACACTTAATGACGAACTTATAAATTTAAAAAAAAATAATGGAATTAAAATTTGTGCATACTTTCCTGCTATTTCCCAATCTTTTCCAAATACTATTGCAAATAACTCATCCACATAAAAGAATAATATTCCAAAAGTCAAACAAGCTATGATTGCTAACTTTACAAAAGCCATATTAAAAGCATTTATTGTTTTCGATGTTTGCTGTTTTTCTTTAATAGCCTCTTGTAAAAACACTTGTCCTATGGCATTTCCTATTAAAATTGATGGTATTCCTAATACTCTTTGCACAAGAAAATAAAATCCAAGGGTAGCCGTATTATATAATGAAGTAATAAATACTTGTACTAAATTGTTTGACAAACTGTTTGCAAACAATGCCATCATAGAAAATTTTGGGAAATTTTTATATCTTTTTGCCAATGCAATAATTTTAAGTCTTTTAATTTGGCATATAAGCATTTTATCTTTAAATATACCTTTTAGTAGCTTGATATTTGATACAACTTGTGAAATAAGATGCCCACTTATGAGCCCTACTGCTCCACTCTTTGTAATTCCTACTAGCAATTGTATAAAAACCATTACAAATGATTTTATAATTGTTGATTCTGCTATAGCTCTATAATTCTTTAATCTATTATTATAATAATTTAAAAGATTAAAAATTCCAACAAAGAAAACAGATATAGGAACAAAATAAAGCCACAGGGATAATTCTTCATTACCTATAATCTGAATAATATTATCCTTAAACAATAATATAACAACAGTAAAAAAGCATGTTGTGATAATAACAATAATCAAACCTAACACAAAAATATTAATAGCATCTTTTTCATTTTTTGGAAGCATTATTGCATATTCATATGCTCCAGATACTATTGAAGAAATAATAAAAGTGATACTTAAAAAAAGTGCAAGTACACCAAAATCTTCTGGTGTATAAATTCTTGTTAAAATTGGACTTACTGCGATTGGTATTGCTTGTGCAATTGTAGTTCCGGTCAATAAAGTTAACACATTTCGTGTAAATTCTTTTTTTGATTTAGTTTTTGTCATTCATAAAACCAATTATATAATCAATTATCTTTTCTGATGCATTGCCATTGCCATATAAATTTATACTGTAGTTTGTATTGAACTTTTTATTATAAAAAGCATTTACTATTTCGTCTTTATTTGCACCTACTAATATATTAAAAGAGTTATTTACTAATTCCATCCACTCAGTTTCATCACGGAAGGTAATACAAGGTTTTGAAAAAAAGTATGCCTCTTTTTGTAAACCACCGCTATCTGTCATAACCAACTTTGAATGGTCTATCAGCCAAACCATTTCAAGATAACCTACAGGTTCTATAACTGTACACTCTATTTTTATATTATTTTGTTTTAATAAATTCTTTGTTCTAGGATGTAAAGGGATAATAACTTGTTTAACTTTATTTATTTGATTAAGTGCACTTACAATTGAATTCAATCTACTTATGTCATCTGTATTTTCAGCTCTATGAATTGTAGAAAGCACAAAATCATCTTTAATATCTAATTTTGGCTTTACTGCAAACTGTTTATAAAACTGAGCACTATCCTGCATAACATCACCACTTTTTACAATATAACAATCAAAATTATCAAACCCCTCTTTTTTCAAATTTTGAACTGCAATATCAGTTGGACAAAAAAGTATTGTACTTACCCTATCTGTAAGTATTCTATTGATTTCTTCAGGCATTTTCATATTATTACTTCTAAGTCCCGCTTCAATGTGAATTAATTTGATATGTAATTTACTTGATACTAATGCTCCCGCAAGTGTAGAATTAGTATCTCCATATACGAGAATAAAGTCAGGTTTTTCCTTTAATGCAATTTCTTCAATTTTTTCAATCATTTGTCCTGTCATAGCACCATGACTCTTTCCTCCTATCCCTAAATAATAATTAGGTTTCGGTATTTTCATTTGTTCAAAAAATATATCACTCATATTGCTATCATAATGTTGTCCCGTATGTATAATTATTTCTTCAATTTGGGAAATTTCCATTATCTTTCTACTTATACTTCCTGCTTTTATAAACTGTGGTCTAGCCCCTAAAATAGTTAATATCTTCATATTATTTCCTTTTATAAATCAACAACTAAAAAATTATCTGAAATATATAGTATATTTTTTCTTCTTATCTCATTTAAAAACTCTTCAGAATAATACCCTTTGGTAATACTTAAATTGATAACTAATATATTAGCAGCTACTTCATATTTTAATTCATGTAATTTGTTAAGGTCATTTGTTAGAAATGGATATCTTGTCATATACGTTTCGTGTAAATGTAAATAGTATGGATTAAAATCATTATCCCAAATTGAGAAATATTTTGCTTGAATATTATTAGTTCTTGAAAAAAAAGATTGATTTAAGATTGTTGGTGTCATTAAAATAATATTGCCTTCCTTGTCGATTTTTTCTAAAATTTGGTCTAGTTCAGAATAATTAATGGTATTTTTGTTTTTATATAATTCTCTAATCACAAGAAATGCATAAATACTTGATAATAATGATTCTATCAATAGCAAATACCATGATAAATTTTGATAAGTTTCATACAATAAAATCCACATAAAAGGAATTACATATAACATATACCTAAACCCTGGCCCCAAAAAAGAAAAGAATTTATTTGTAGATAACAAAGCAATAATAAAAGTAGAAACTATAAGTGAACTTAAAAAACTATTTTTATCATAAGTACTCACAGCAATATATACAAATAAAAAGACAAATGGTATGTATTGTAAAAACTTACCTAAAAATACATTGGAATTTATTGCTTTATAGATTCCTATTAAACTTTTCAAATCAAGTTTAATTTTTTCATGTAAAAATGCTTGATTCCGGAAATACCATATCCAATGAAAGATTTTATGTCCAACATTACTTTGAACTTTTTCTTTAGAAATTATAGTCGCTACAAGAACTGACAATATTAAAATTTCTAGAGGTACAGTATTTTTACTAAATGTACTCCAAAGTATTGATGTTAAGACAATTGATTGTATACCAAATTCACTTGAAAACCATACTAAAGAAAAGAAAAATATTGCTAAGAGATAATATATAATATCATTTGTTTGAACATATAACACAATAAAAAAATATCCACATAATAAAATAAAATCTGCTAAAGATCTTCCTGTATAAGATTTGTATTGAGAAATAAAATCACCAAATGTTGCTAAACTTAACAGTAATGCTATAGTCACAAAAGCAACAGTATCATAATTATAATAATTTATTCCAATCAAAAAAAATAGAATTGGAAATAAAACTGAAAAGAATCCAGATAAATATCTTCTTTTAACAATATCATAATCTTCTTTGAATAAAATTCTTGCAACATGATGGAATAAATTTGGGTATCCAATAGATGTTCTATTAAATAAATGTTTTGTTAAATATTGAGTCAAATTATTTTTCTGAGCTAATAACCGTTCATGTGCTAAATGACCATTTTCATCAGAGGTAAACGAATATGTTGGACGATTATTATTCCAAAATGTCATAACAATTCTAACTAAAAATGCCCCTATTAAAAAATATGTTGCTTCTTCCATTTCTACCACCTAAAAATTTATTTTATATTAAGATTACTTTTGACTTTTTACTACACCTAAAAAAATTTTAGAATGGACAAAAAAAGTTTCAACTATTCAGATACTTTATTATGTCCTAATATGTAATCCGCATTCAGTTTTTTCACCGTTCCATCTACCATCCCTGCCTTGTCCTTTTTGTGTACAAGGATAACAGCCTATACTTTCATAGCCTTCATAATAAAGTGGATTTAAGGGAAGTTCCTTTTCTTTCAGATAGTGCATCATTTCATCTTCAGTCCACTCAAGCATTGGATAGACTTTTGTAGTTCCGAAATTAGTTTTTTCGTATAAGGAGAGGTTTTTTCTCAAATTTGTTTGGGTTTTCCTAGGTCCACTTATCCAATACTCAATTTTATTTTTAATGAGGTAATTTCTGAGTAAATCCACTTTGTTTTTTTTACAACAATACTCCGTATTCAAAATTTTACCATTTTCTAAAAATTCACTTCTATTATATGAACTTATTAGCGTAATAAATTCTATATTAAAATACTTAGCTTTATTTTGCGTAAAAAAATCTATCGTTTTCTGAAATAAAAAGCCAGTATCAATAAATACAACTGGTATTTTTACATTGGAGCGATAAAGTAAATCTATTAAAACTAAAGATGTGCTACCTGCTGAAGTAGTAATAACTGTATTACTAGTTTCTAGCTTTTGAAAAAGCTCTATAACTTCTTGCTCTTTTTGTAACATATTAGCTAAGCTTGTTATTAATATACTCTACAATTGAATCAATGGTTTGAACTTGATTCAAGTCTTCATCAGGTATTTTGATATTAAACTTCTCTTCTAAAAGCAAATATACATTGACTACATCCAGTGAATCTATACCTTGTTCACTCAATGCAACATCATTTTTTATCTCATTTTCATTACCTAGTACCTCAGCTTCTTTAATCACTTCTTTGACATTTGCTAATGTTGCTTTCATTTTTTTTCCTCATTTAAATTTAATTTCTCTATTATAGCACTACCCCAAGACAGTCCTACTCCAAAACCTGAAATAACCAATCGTTTGTTATCACTATTTTGTATTTCTTTTTCCAAAATAATTGGAATAGATGATGAAACTGTATTTCCATATTCATACATATCAAACGGTACCTTTCCTTCATCAATTTTTAATCGCTTTCTTATAGTATCTACAATATATTTGCTTCCTTGATGTAGTATGTATCTATCTATATCGTTATCTTCTAAACAATTCTTTTCTAAAAGTAACTGAATATGCTTTGGAATCGTTGTAGCAGTAAAATTAAATACAGCTCTACCATTCATGTAAAGTTTATCTTCACATAAAAGTTCTTTATAATCTTTCCCATTTGTCCCAAAAATAAAATCTTTGGGTAAGTAAGTTCCATTTTCAGTTATGTACGTGACCGTCGCAGCATCTCCAAAAATTAAAGCTGTATTTTTATCATTAGAATCTACTATTTCACTATACGGGTCCGCTGTAAAAAGTAAGCCGTTTTTTAAGCCATTATATTTCATAAAAGAGATAATATTTGACAAACCATAAACATATCCACTGCATCCTAGCGATATATCAAAACAAGCACACTCGGGAGGGAACTCAAGTTTACCATGGACAATTGCTGATGTATGTGGAATATTATAATCAGGATTTTGTGTTACAACAACACAACAATCAATTTTCGATTTGCTTATCTCCTTTTTGAATAATAATTGTTCAAATGCTTTGACACATAAATCTGATGACTTTTCACTTTTTTCTTTGATTGAATGGCATTTTACACCTATCTTATTTTCAATAAAATCATCATCCAATTCAAACTGCTCTTTTTTATCATAGTTTGAAATTTTACTATTTGGTATATAGTTTGCTATCTCTTGTATTGCTAACATTTTTCTTCCTAAATTAATGAAAAGTATAAATACCCAACAGGACAGCTATTTACAAAAATAGTGCTCTTTGTTAACTTATTATTAAAGTTATTAGTCAGTTCTAATTTTAACTCTTTATGTTTTATATTCTCCATATTAATAACCTCTTTATATTCAAATTTTGTTACTATCCATTTTCCATTTTTAGTTACAGTTTCTTGTAAGAAATATTTATTCATAGAAACAATAATCTCTGTAATACTATCTTCTAACTCATTTTCAAAAGTAATAATATTTCCATTAAGAATAGATTTTAATCTTACAGTTTCTTCACTATAATCAGTTGAACAGCCTATTTTATCTTCTGTTTCTGAAACTACTATATAATATTTTATATTTTCTTTTCTAAAAGTTATAACTGAATTAATCCTTTCAAAATAATCTTTATTGAAATCTTTCATTATAATCATGTTGGCATTAGTATGCAACATTTCATGTGCAGAATATTTAATCTCTGATAATTCTTCCATATTAAACTGTGTCTTTAATTTATCAATTACTGCATCGAAAATATCTGGTCCTTGAACATAGTTTCTACTACCTTTAAAGCAAAATTCTAAACTATACTTTTGCATTATGTTCGCTCCTATTATATATCATTTATAATCCTGTTCGTTTTTAAACTTAACTAATTTTCTTAAGGGTAAAGCTTCTAGTCCCATAACACTAACATGGTCAGCTATATCTTTCGTAACAATTGCACCAATTCCTACAGTGCAATTGTTACCAATTTTAATACCATTTTTTATTGAACAATTTGCACCTATAAAACAATTTTTACCTATTTTTACACTTCCACTCGTATGAGTTCTTCCTGCTATCTCACAGTTTTCATCTATAAAAGTATTATGTCCAATATTTACTTGTGGTCCTATTTTTGTATATTTCTTAATAATTGTATCATTTAATGTGCCACGAGCAATAGTTGAATTTGCTCCAATTTCAATAAAGTCTTCTATAATTACTTTGCCAAGATGTCTTAGCATAGTCAAATTTTTATTTTCATCTTTCAGACTCCTAACCCATCATCACCAATGATTACGCCAGGATTAATTTTACAATTTGCACCAATAAAACAATTCTTTAAAATAACTACATTATGTTCTATGAATGTATTATCACCAATCACACATCCATTTTCAATTACCACGTTTTCGCCTATATACACATTCTTTCCTAATATAGCATGTTCTGAAACAATAGCACTTTTAGATATAGAAGAATGCTTTTTTTTATAAAAAAACTTTTCTATTACTTTTGCAAATGCTAATCTTGGATTATCGACTTTGATATAGCTATTTCTTGAATTCTTCTTTATTTCAAATTGCTTTTCTACTATTATCAATGCTTGTTTAGAAATTTCATCTTTGTAACCAAATTTAGAAATAAAAGTAAGCGTATTTGGCTTTATTTCATCAATTGAAGTAATTTGTTCTATAGTAATATTTTCACCTATTAATTCTTCATCTAAAAAGAATGCTATTTCATAAGCATTTACATTACTCATAAATATACCCTTCATACCAACTTTCTGGATGTGTCAAAATATGTAATACTACTGGTTGATCCTCTATTATATGTTCAAGGGGGGTTCTCCTATCATTTTCCAACAGTTTTCCATTTTCATAAGCTTTCCATCTTGTCCATTCACTATCGCTTACATATCTGCAATTATCCCAAATCTTTGTATTATATGCTTCATATAGTAATCCCATTTCCTCAGGTGTTTGACTTTTCCAAAAATCAAGATTGTTATAATGCGTTATATCGCCATGAGAAGCTGTTCCATAAATCTTGATTTTAAATAGTATTTCGAAGAGTTTAATTTCCTCTTTCAACAATTCAACTTTATCAATATTACAGTAACCACTTACATCTTCCATTTCCGTATGTAACCCTATTTCACAACCTATTGATATCAGATCTTGTATGATTTTAATATTCCCGATTGATAAAAGATTGTAAGTAGGTGCATGAAGTCTTACATATATACTCGCTTTTATATTTAGCTCTTTAAATATTTTATAAATAGTTTTAAGTCTATCTATCTTGACATCTACATCGATTCTATTTACCAATATCTTTTCATCTTTATTATATTCATCAGCAAAAAACTCTTTTAAAGTGATAATTTTATAATCATTTTCTAGTGCTGTCTGAAATATTTGTTTATAATAATCAAAAGTAAAATCATTCATTATTTCAGTACCTCTTCCAATCTTTTTTGATCTGGAAAGTTCACTAAAACTCCCATCCCTTTTTTCTGATAAACCACCATGCTTCCAACAGCACATGCAGAAACGTATGCATGTTTAACTACTTCACAAATATGCTCAACTTTTCCACAACCGCCATTTGCAATAATTGGTACTTGCACAGATTCAGAGATATTTTTGATAAGTTCAACATCATATCCTTCCCAACTTCCTTCCTTATCAATAGAAGTAATAAGCAGTTCTCCTACTCCAGCATTTTCAAGTTGTTTTGCCCATGATATAACATCTAAATTTTGCTTTTTTTTACCATGATGTGAATAAACTTTTTGTCCACCAAAAAAAGATTTTTTAACATCTATAGAGCCTACGATACTTTGGTTTCCAAAATATTTGGCTATATCTTCAATTAGTTTTAGGTTATTAAAAGTATTGGAATTTATCACTACTTTTTCAAATCCTATTTCAAAAATGTTTTTAGCATCATGTAAACTTTTGATATTTCCTCCATAACTAAGTGGCATAAAACATTCATTGGCAATATCAGCTAAAATCTTAACATTAATAGGTCTATTTTCTTTCGAAGCAAATATATCCAAAAACATCAGTTCATCTACTTCAAGTTCATTAAATATTCGCACAGTATTTACAGGGTCACCTATGTAGTTGTACTCTTTAAACTTCACTGTTTTTACAAGGCTTTCATTTTTTAAAAGCAAACAGGGAATTACTCTAGTTCGTAGCATCTCTATATCCTTGCAAAGTTTTCAAAGAGTTTCATACCAAACTTATGACTTTTTTCAGGGTGAAACTGAGCACCATAAATATTATTTTTTTGGATAGCACTATCAAATTCTACACCATAATTTGTTTTAAGAATAGAATTCTTTTCATCTACGACTTTTACAAAATATGAATGTACAAAATAAAATCTGGTTTCTTCAAACCCATCAGTTAATAAACTTTCATTTGATTTATGCACTATATTCCACCCCATGTGGGGGATTCTATATTTTTTAACGATTCTCTCTTTGAAGCTCATAGTTTTAGCATCTATCCAACCAAGTCCATTTAAGATTCCCTCTTCGCTTGAGTTAGTTAAAAGTTGCATCCCCAAACAAATGCCAAGTACTGGAACTTGTTCTTTTAAAGCTTTTTCATTTAATACTTCTCTTAAATCTGTTTCATTTATCTTTTTCATAGCAGTATCAAATGAACCAACACCGGGTAAAAGTATTTTCGAAGCATTTTTTATTTTATCTACATCACTTTGTATCACAGCTTCTACCCCTATATATTTAAACATATTTTTAATAGAACCTAAATTCCCCATCCCATAATCTATAATTGTTATCATTTTTTATCATCCTTTTTAATCGGGAAACAGTATTTTAAATAAAAGCTCATAGGCACTAAATTTGCTTTTGCTAATATTTTAAATAATGGTCTTAACCTTTCAAATCTTTTTTTATAAGTAGGATATTCATACCACGACTTTGGTCTTCTAGCCATAATTTTTTCATATTCTTCGTCACTAAGTTCAAGTCTTTTTTTAAAATACTCTACTAAATCTTTTTCAATAAGTGGTGGTTTATTATACTCTTGCCATGCCTCTTTTCTTGAGAGTTTTCCATTTCTTACAAGTGCAGACAATGTATTATTTCTCATATCTGTATTAAATTTTTGAGGAAAGTATACTGTATGACAAAAAGAAGCAGACCTGTTTTCTAAATGATGACCACCATAATATTTCCAATCATACTCCTTTTCTAAAAAAATTCTTGTATCTTCTTTGTTATAATCTATGTACCAAAAAGGTCTCACTTTTCTTATTTGAGCAAACATACTCCAAAACAAAAATCTGCCAAATGTCATCAATGGATATGACTTCATTGGTATTCTTCCAAACATATTATGAATAGACTTTATATACTTACCATCAAAATAGTTTCTTCCAACTGGAACAATACCCTCTGTTATAAAAGAATGACCTTCAAGTACGTACTTTACTTTATATTTCCAGGCTGCACGATACATTACTTCTGCAAGTGCCAAATCTGTTCCTGCATCTAGTTCAGCAACATCTGCTAAAAAAAATGACCTAAATATATCATCTGATTCTTTATTATCTACTACATGTGTATAAAGATCCACATCAAGTGCTTTTAAAACTTTTCTTATATTTTCGGTAGCGATTGCACTATTCCAAGTATTGTCATAATGGACTGCAAGGGGTCTAAGACCCCATTTTTTTGCCAAATACAACATATAAGATGAATCAGTTCCTCCACTCACGCCAACAATACAGTCATATTTTTTGCCCTTTCCGGCCATGCTGATTTCTTCTAAAATTTTTATAAATTTTTCTTCACCCTTTTTGGTGCCAGTACCGTATTCCTCTTTGAGTTTTTCGATTTGCTGACAATAATTACATACACCACTTTCATCAAATTCAATAGAAGCCACTCTTTCATCAAGTATACACTTAGTACATACTTTGAGATTAGTATTCAAACTTTTATCAGGCATAAATAATCCTATTTTTTCTTAACGATGTATATAGAGGAATATGATAATTCTGGGTGTTTATCAAGTTTTTCATTCAACATCATCTTGGCATATGAATAATTAATTTCACTGTCGTGTTTAATATTATTTTCACCCACTATCATAGGGTGAACGATACGTGAACCGTATATATAATCACCCAATGTAATAACATCAATAATATAACCATGCTCTTGAAAAAATTCTTCAAGCTTGGCATTAGGAAATAATTTATTGTATTTCGCGAGCACCATTGGTGTTAACTTATTCCTAGTTCTATATACGTTCAAGTTTTCAAATTCATTTATTGTCCCTTCATTAAAAATACATAACCCACCAGATTTGATTTTTTTAAAAATATTTTCTATCCCCTTAAATTGCATTTCCTCTTCAGGAAGATTTATCAAACATCTAATATTAATACTAACATCAAAAAAATCATCCTCTATCGTTTCTAAGGTTAACACATTCTCATGTAAATATGTAGCATTATTTGCTACATTATTTTTCTTTGCCTGTTCAATAAGAGATTCAGTATAATCAATACCTACAATTTTTTTAACTTTACTTGCAAAAAATTTAGTTGAGCTACCCTCTCCACAACCTATATCTAAAACATTATCATAACTATTTAAATATTTCATAATGCTTTTTTCAATAAGTTCCTGTAAATATGGGTCTCTAGCTGTTGGTTTTAATCCATTATCGTCCAACTCTTTTTTTCCTGCATCTGCCCAAAATTCTCTTATATCTTCATACGTTACCATTTTATTTCCTTTTGTTAATTTTAGAGTATAGTCTTTAACCATAAATATTACTCCACTCTTCAAAGTTAAGTAAACTCCAGATAAATAATCGTCTATTTTCTTCTCCATTTAAGTGTTCATTTATCAGCTTGGAGGTTGCATCTTTATCCATATATTTATAGATATTAGCATCACTAATTAAAAGTTTTTCTTTTACAAACTCTATACTCTCACCTTTAAACCAACTTTGGTCAGGAGAACTAAAGCCTTGTTTTACAGCTTTGTGTATATCTTCTGGAATATATTTACTCATTGCTTTTCGTAAAATTACTTTTCCATCATTGGTTTTTTGCATTTTTCCTATTTCATTTTCATCCATATGGATAACTTTATGTAAATCTCCTAGCTTATATTTTGCAGGTATTTTTTGTGTGAAATCTACTAAATCATTATCAAGAAATGGAACTCTTGTTTCTAAACTATGTGCCATAGAAAGTTTATCATCTACTACTAAAAGTCCATGTAAAAAGGTCTTTGCTTCAAAATAAAGTGAATGATTTATATACTCTTCTGGTGTTTGATTTTTTATAGGTGTTTTAAATACATTTGCAAAAATATCTCTTGTCCATACATCTTTAGTATCATTCATTATAGGTGAAAAAACTTGTTTTATATTCTTATTATCAATAAGTCGTTTCCAAAACCCATAATATTTATCTATATAATTATCAAAATTATCATTATTAACTGCTTTATAGTATCTCCAAGGATAGCCTGCAAAAAGTTCATCTCCTCCTGCACCACTAAGTACTACTTTTACAAATTTACTGGCAAGTTTTGCAGCATAGTAGTTCGGATAACTTTGACCAACTCGTGGTTCTTCAAGATGATATGCAAAATTATTCATACATCTTTCCATGTCACCTGATTTAAGTACCATCTCATAGTGTTCTGTTTTAAACTTATAAGACATATACTCAGCTTTTGCTCTCTCATCAAAGCTAAGTTCCATACCACTTGCACTACTTAAATCAAATCCTACGGTAAATGTTTTTAAAAAACTATTATTTTTTTGGAAATGATTTGATGCTATAGCTGTTATAGAACCACTATCTATACCACCACTTAAGTAGCTTCCTACTTGAACATCTGCTACAAGCTGTCTTTGTACTGCTTGTGTAAAAAGTCTATCAAGTTCTTCTATATATTCTCTTTCATCTTTGATAGTCTCAGGTTCACTAAAATCGAAATCCCAATATTGAGTTTTTTCTATTTCTTGTGAGTGTAAATCTATCTCAAAATAGTGTCCAGCTTCAAGTATCTGTATATCTTTATGAAGTGTTTTATTTGTAAATATATTTTGAAATGTAAAATATTCAAGCAATGCTTCTTTGTCTACTTCACTTTTATAATCTTTATACTCCAAAATAGATTTGATCTCACTAGCGTATATAAAAGTTTTTTCATCTGTTATGTGATAATAAACTGGTTTAATACCATAACGATCTCTACAAAGATAAAACTTCTTTTGAAAGTTATCATAAAGAGAAAAGGCAAACATACCGTTAAACTTTTTGATACACTCTATTCCCCACTCTATATAAGCATATATAATTACTTCTGTATCGGTATGACTTTTGAATTTATGTCCTAATTTTTCAAGTTCAATTCGAAGTTCTTTGAAGTTATATACCTCTCCATTATAAGCTATCCAAATATTTTTGGATAAATCACTCATAGGTTGATGCCCTGCATAACTTACATCTAAAATTGACAATCTTCTATGCCCCATATAAAGGTCATAATCATGAGAATGCAACTCTCTTTGAGCTGAATTTGATTCAATAGTAGGAAGCATATCTTCTATATTTTTAAATTTTTCATCTGTGAGATTTTGATAAAAAGAGACTCTTCTATTGTGCCTTGAACCTGTATGAAAGCAAAGATATCCTGCATCATCAGGTCCCCTATGGGCTATTTTATCTGCCATAGACTTTGCATAATCAATATTTATAGATGGTCTGTTGAGTGATAAAGCTCCTACTATTCCACACATATTATTTTAAAGCCTCTTTTATATTTAAAATAACATAATCAAACTCTTCATTACTCATTCCTGCATATAATGGAAGAGCAATTGAGAGTCTATCTGCTGCATAACTCATAATAAAATCTTCGTCTTTGAAGTTGTTTTTATTTTTATAATACCCAAGAGTATGAACAGCATGTGTTCCTTGTCTTGTAGATATTGTCATATTTTCAAGTTTTTCCATGAAAATATTTCTTTTTATATTGATTCTATCTATTTGCTCTTTTGTAAGATTTGAGATATCTTCCCCATCTGTAAAAATACAAACATATGACTGATACCCATGTTTATAGTTCTCAGGGATATATGGAGTTACTAGTTGTGATATATCTTTTAGTAAAACATCATATTTTGCAGCTATTTCTCTTCTACCATTCATTATATACTCTTTTTTATCCATTTGACAAACTCCAAGAGCACCTTGCATATCCGTCATGCGGTAATTGTATCCTCTCATAGTGAAGTCAGGTAATAAAGAACCACCTTTCTCTTTATGTCTTTGAAGGTCAGATTTACTTGCTCCGTGATCTTTAAGTTGAGATACTTTATTTGCAATATTTTCATCATCAGTGATAAGCATACCACCTTCACCTGTGCAAATAGACTTTCTAGGATGAAATGAGAAACATCCGCAATCACCAAAAGTACCAGAGTGTTTATCACCAATCCATCCATCAAAACCACAAGCACTGTCTTCAATAACTTTTAGATTATATTTTTTAGCCAGTTCCATAATATAAAGCATATTAGCACAAAGTCCAAAAAGGTTTACAGGCATAATAGCTTTTATTGTACCATCCATTTTAATCAAATCTTCAAGTTTTGTTTCATCAATATTAAAAGTTTTTAAGTTAATATCACAAAAAATAACCTCTGCCCCTGTATATTCAACTGCATTGGCACTGGCAATATAAGTAAAAGATGGAACAATTACTTTATCTCCTTTTGTAATACCCATGGCTTCAAGCCCTAAATGAAGTGCGGTAGTACAGTTACTAGCAGCATGGGCATATTTACTGCCCGTAAATTCTGAAAACATAGTTTGAAATTTTGCTACATTTGGACCTTGTACTACCCAACCAGTTTCAAGTGGTTTTACTATAGCTTCTTTTTCTTCATCTCCAAATATTGTTTTTGTAATAGGAATATTCATTTTCATATAATTAACCTTTAATACCTTTTTCTTCTCTCCATGCAATCAGTTTTTTAAGCCCATCTTCTAAAGAGTATTTATATTTAAATCCAAGTTCTTGTTCTGCTTTTTGTCGTGAACCGATTCTATTTTGTACTAGTTGTCTTGCATCATCAGCACTGTATGGCACATAATTGATTTCAAGGTCTGAATTTTTTAGCTTTAACATCGTATTACAAAGTTCTCGAACAGTTGTTTGTATTTCTGTTCCAACATTATAGTATCCTAACTTTACATCTGATTTTGCAGCTGATATATTACATCTTGCAATATCTTCTACATAGATAAAATCATACGCTTGAGAACCATCACCATTTACACTTGGTGCTTCATTTCTGTCAATTTTATTTAAAACAATCGGAACAACCCCACTGTAAACTGCATGTTGGTCTTGACCTGGTCCATAAACATTCATATATCTAAGACCTACTATTTCTAAACCGTATCTGTCATTGTATGCTGTACACATTGCTTCACCTGCAATTTTTGTAGCACCATAGAAGTTTTTGTTATTAAAAGGATGGTCTTCTGTCATAGGAACGTGAACAGCATCCCCATATACTGAAGCAGATGAGCTATAAATTAATTTTTTTACTTTGTGCTTTACACAGGCTTCCAGTACGTTAAAAGTACCTGCTATGTTTACATCAAACGCCGTCCGTGGAAAATCTTTACAGTGTAAAAGCCACATTGCAGCTAAATGAAATACATAATCAACCCCTTCCATAGCTTTATCTAAAACATCTAATTCTCTCACATCACCACCATATGGGAAAATAGTACATCTTGGGTCTTTTAAACTATCTTCAAGATTTTCCATTTTGCCACGAGTGAAATTGTCATAAATAATTACTTCTTTAACAGGCTCTTTAAGCAACTCACTTACAACAAAACCACCAATAAACCCTGCAGCACCTATTACTAAAACTTTTGCATTTTCAAGTTTATTCAACATTTTTATTTTCCTTTTGATTATTATTTATTTCTTTTACAACATATTTTGCAAATGCAAAACTGCAAGTAAAGGCAGGGCTTACAGCATTAAGCACATGAGTTGAGTTTTTACCGTGTTCTACTACAAAATCTTGAACCAGTTCGTTGGTCTTTGTATTTAATAATTGTGCCCTAATTCCTGCTGGAATTGGTTTAAAATCATTTCCTATTCTTTTAACCATATCTTTTGCTTTTTGAATGAAAATCTTAGAACTGTAGTTTTTCATCTCTTCTATGGCTAAATTTCTAAAATTAAAACTATTCAAAATAAATAATTTACTCTCATAGTATAATATTTCAATCATTTCTTTCAAATTAAAATTGCTCAATCCGTCATAGTTTTCTCTCCAGAAAGCTGGAATAGCAGTTGGTCCTATTTTAATACTTCCATCCGATGTAATCGTATAATGCACACCTAAAAAAGGGTTTGATAAATTTGGGACAGGGTATATATTGGTTTTAATATCTGTTTTATTGGTCATATATTTTAAATATATCCCTTTAAAAGGAAGCATGGTATAATTTTGTGCCAGTCCAAAACTTTGAGCAACTTTATCTGCATACGCTCCAGCACAATTAATTACATAATCATACTTTAATTCACTTACCTCAAACGAAGTATTAAAGAAAAACTCAATACCTTGTTGTTCTAAAATATTCTTGAGTTTAAAACAAACAATTTTGGGGTCAACACTGGCTGTATTGGGTGAAAAAAGGGCTTTTTTGTAGGTTTTAATATTTGAATCTATTTTAGCTACTTCATCTTCTTCAATAATTTTTGTTTCAACTCCATTTACTTGAGCTCTTTTTTGAAGTTCATAAATGCCTTCTATCTCTTTTTCATCTTTTGCTACTACTATTTTCTGAGTGGATTTAACTTCTATATTATTTGAGTTACAAAACTCTTTCATAAGTCTATTACCATCTACTGTAAACTTTGCTTTTAAACTATTGGCACTGTAATAAAATCCTGCATGTAAAACGCCACTATTTCTTCCACTTGCGTGTTTTCCTACATCTTCCTCTTTATCAATAATAGCTATTTTTAAATCTTTGTTTTGATTTATCAATTCATAAGCTATTGTCATTCCTATGATTCCAGAACCAACGATTAAATAATCATACATATTAGTTTTTAGTTTTTGGTCGCTAGTTTTTAGTGAATACAATTTAATACCTCATTAACGATGTATTCAATTTCTTCATCACTTACATAAGGGTTCATTGGTAAACTCATGATTTCTTGCGATACTATCTCAGATATAGGAAAATCACCTTTTTTATATCCAAGATAGCTAAAACATTCTTGTAGATGTAAGGGCATTGGATAATGAACTGCTGTTGGTATATTAGTTTTTGGTTTTTGGTTTTTAGTTTTTAGTTCACTAAGACTTGAAAGTCTTTTTTGGACTTCGTCACGGTTTTTTATTCTTATACTATATTGTGCCCAAGATGATGTACATTTATCTGAAACAAATGGTGTTATTAAATAGTTATTAGTTTCTAGTTTTTCGTTTTTAGTACTTATATCTAGTTGTTTGTTTTTGGTTTCTTTACTAGAGACTAGAAACTTTTGACTAAAAGCTTGATCATATTTAGAAGCTACTTCTTGTCTTAGAGCTAAATCTTTAGGATAGTATTTGAGTTTTACATTTAAAATTGCTGCTTGTATAGTATCAAGTCTTCCACCCATTCCTATATATTGATGATGATATCTTTTTGATTGTCCGTGAAGTCTTAGACTTTGGATTTTAGTCGCTAGTTTTTGGTCGTTCGTGAATACTGCTCCACCATCACCATAACAACCTAGTGGTTTTGCAGGGAAAAACGACGTAGTTGAAATGTCTCCAAGGTTGCTATCTGTTTTGCCATTGTAAGTACTTCCAAAACTTTGAGCACCATCTATTATGGTGTATAGTTTTTGGTTGTTGGTTTTTAGTGTTTTATCTACTATTGATTGAATAGCATCCATATCAGCTGGTTGCCCGTATAGGCTTACGGGAATAATAGCTTTTGTTTTGTCTGTAATTGCTGCTTCTATTTTAGTTGGGTCAATATTATAAGTTTTTTCATCTATATCTACAAATACTGGAATGGCTCCTAAAAAAGCAATTGTTTCAGCCGTGGCTATAAAAGTAAATGGAGTAGTTATTACTTCATCTCCTGGTTTTATGTCAAGTGCCATCATAGCAAGAAGTAAAGCATCTGTACCATTACTACAAGATACTGCATATTTTGCACCCGTAAACTCTTCAAGACTTTTCTCAAGTTCTTGTACTTCATTTCCCATAATAAAATTACAATTTCTTGCCACTTTTAAAATAGCATTTTCTATTTCATCTTTGTATAATTCATGTTGATATTGTAAGTTTGCGAAATCTATATTGGTTTTTAGTTTTTGGTCTTTAGTTTGCAGTGACATCTTTTATCCTATTACTTTTAACATATTATCTACTATTTTATATTTTGTGTTATCAAAACTATCTACAGCCTCATTATTTTCATCAAACTTTAGTGTATTTCCAGCTTTTGATACCCATCCAATTTGCCTTGCAGGTACTCCAACCATAAGAGCATAGGGTTTTACATCTTTGTTTACAACTGTTCCACTTCCAATAAGGGCATATTCTCCAATTGTTACACCACATACTATAGTTGCATTTGCACCTATTGAGCAACCCTTTTTAAGAAGAGTTTTTTTAAACTCTTCTCGTCTTACTATAAATGCTCTTGGATTTGTAACGTTTGTAAATACCATAGAAGGTCCTAAGAAAACATCATCTTCTACTTCTACGCCTTCATAGATAGAGATATTATTTTGAACTTTTACACCATTTCCTATGTTGACCTTTGGACCAACAACACAATTTTGACCAAAAGAACAATTTGTTCCAATGTTTGAACCACTTAGAATATGTGAAAAATGCCAAATTTTTGTATTGTTTCCAATGGTTACTCCATCGTCAATGAAAGCACTTTCGTGTACGTAATAGTTTTTGGTTTTTAGTTTTTGGTTTTTAGTTTCCATTTTGTCTCTTTATCGATGTGATTAATGAGTTTAACATTTTTTTAATCTCCAAAATTTTAGTTCTTATTTCTACAATATTACTTAGATAACCTATTTCTTTTGCTATTATAAGTTGTGTTTCTAGTTCATTGATAGAGCCTAATGCAATATATAAAAATTGTACAAACTCTTTTGATGAATTTCTACCACTTCCTTCTGCTATATTGCTTGGTACAGAAACCGCACTTCTTCTAACTTGATCACTCAAGGCATAGTTTTCTTCTTTAGGAAAGAGTTTAACTAAAAGATAAACTTCTTTTACAAGAATGATAGATTTTTTCCAAACTTCTAAGTTTTCAAAACCAGTCAATTTTCTCTCCTTCTAAAACTAAAAACTATAAACTAACAACCAAGGACTTTAATACAAAACGGATGATATTCTCCAGTAAGTCCAAGAGGCGCTAGTTTTCGTATAACGGAAACAATATTTATAGAGTTTCTGGCCTCATCAAGACCAAATCCACCCCCATTTAAAATATGTTCATACGATCGTGTATGCAAGTCTGTAAATCCTTCTGAGAATTCAAATTCTTCACCATCAACAGTGATACTTCTAAAAGTAGTTTTTCCAGTAGCTCTTATATCTTCAGGGATATAGTCATAATTTACTGATAAAAACCATCGAACACGCGCATTTTTTAGTTTCATAAATCCAGCATTGGCATCTGCTTGTTTTAAATGAACTAAATTTTCTTCAATAGGACCAAATATCCAAGATAACATATCAAAAAAATGCACACCAATATTTGATGCAATTCCACCTGATTTATCTTCATTTCCTTTCCATGATACAAAATACCATTTCCCTCTACTGGTTAAATAGGTTAAATCAATATCATATACTTTATTTGGGTTTTGTTGTAACTCTTTTGCAATCTTTTCTTTTAATGCAATAATAGAATCATGAAGTCTAAGTTGTAATATATTATAAACTTTTTTACCCGTTTCTTCTTCTATAACTTTTAACTGATCTATATTATGAGGATTTAAAACCAAAGGTTTTTCACAAATCGCATGAGCTCCACTTTTAAGAGCAAATCGAATATGTGAATCGTGCAAATAATTTGGTGTAGTAATACCGATATACTCTATTCTTTTATTTCCATCTCTGTGCCATTTATCTACAAATCGATCAAATCGTTCAAACTCAGTAAAAAAATTTGCTTGGGGAAAATGGCTATCCATTACACCTATTCCATCATATTTATCCAGTGCTGCTATAAGATTATTTTTTGTTTCCTTTATTGCTTTCATATGTCTTGGTGCAATATATCCACTAGCACCAATAAGTGCAAAATTTTTACTATTAGGCATATTATAATCTCCCATCTGATTTTTCTAAAATACCTTTAATATCAAAAACCACTTGAGTTGAAACGGTTACATCTTGAATATTAAATTTTGAATTATTATTAATATACTCCGTATGGGCAACAGCAAGAATAACAGCATCATAACTTTGTATATTAAGCGTTGAATGTTCAATTAAATCAATTCCATACTCATATTCAACTTCTTTTTTATCTGCCCAATAATCACTTACTTCAACGTTACATCCAAAATCTTGAAGCTCTCTTATGACATCAATAACTCTTGAGTTTCTAATGTCAGGACAGTTTTCTTTAAATGTAATTCCAAGTACGA
The DNA here is from genome assembly GCA_041672515.1 of Arcobacteraceae bacterium. Classification (GTDB taxonomy): domain Bacteria; phylum Campylobacterota; class Campylobacteria; order Campylobacterales; family Arcobacteraceae; genus Marinarcus. The sequence continues at coordinate 4,043 of JBAYZM010000001.1, read as the reverse complement.
GCACTTTAGAACCTTCGATTTTATGCCCTTTTTTTATCATGAGTTTAACCACTTGATTGGCAACATAAATCCCCATATTGTCATTAAGCCTTCGCCCGGCTAAGATAATTTCTGGGTTATACCCTACTTCTTGTGCTTTATGTGTAAGGTAATATGGATCCACCCCTATACAATGTCCGCCTACTAATCCTGGCTTAAATTTTAAGAAGTTCCATTTTGTTCCTGCTGCTTCTAAAACGGCATTGGTGTCGATGCCCAAACGGTTAAAGATCATTGAGAGTTCATTGACAAATGCAATATTGATATCTCTTTGCGAATTTTCAATAACTTTAGCGGCTTCTGCTACTTTAATTGTAGGTGCAAGGTGGGTGCCTGCGGTTATAATTGACTTATACAAAGCATCGACTTTTTGTCCAATTTCGGGTGTACTTCCTGAAGTTACTTTTAATATTTTAGTTACCGTATGCTCTTTATCCCCTGGATTAATTCGCTCTGGGCTATAACCACAATAAAACCCTTCGGGTTTAGTTGATAGTTGATAGTTCATAGTTGATAGTGTTTCAGTTGAAATATATTTTAATCCACTGAATTTTTCTAAAACAGGCACACACTCTTCTTCGGTTGCACCTGGATAAACAGTTGATTCGTAAATAACAATATCATCTTTTTTAAGCACTTTTCCAATCGTTTCACTGGCTTTTATCAGTGGAGTTAAATCAGGCTTTTTATGTTTATCAATAGGAGTAGGAACGGTTACGATGTAAATATTTGCATCCGCAATATCTTCAAGGTGAGTGGTAAGTTGTAAACAGTGAGTGGTAAGATTTTGATTAAACTTTGGTAATACTTCTTTGAGTTGTTCACTGCTTAGTTCCAATGTTCTATCGTGTGCATTATTAAGCTCATCTATTCTTGCTTGGTGAATATCAAACCCAATCACTTCATACTTTTTTGCAAAGGCATGAGCCAGTGGTAAACCAACATAGCCTAATCCTATAATACAAATTTTAGATGTCATTTATTATTTCCTTATTATATTTTTCTAATTCTAAAATGAGGTTATCGTACTCAAGTTTTTTTCTTTGGATAAATCTTTCAGTTAATTCAATTTTGGCGTGAAGCCCTTCTTTAGTGATCAAATATTTATATTGATTTTTATTTTTATTGGCAAAAAAATTCTCTGCTTTGATTAAACCTTTTTCAACTAACGCTTTTAGTACATAATTCACTTTTCCTACGCTAATTTGGAGTTCTACGGCAAGAGATTTTTGGCTAGAAGTATTTTCAATATTTTTAAGTATATTTAATGTCAGTTCATCTTGTAGCACTATTTGTTTCCCTAATGTAATATTCAATTCTTGAATGATATTTATATTTGACTTAAAAAAGCGTTAAAAAGGAAAAAATAAAGGAATTAAAAGAAGAACCAATAAACTATATACAACAGATACTAATATTCCACTTTTAAAAAAAGTTTTCATATCGTACCCTCCTGCACTGTATACCATTAAATTGGTTTGATACCCATACGGTAGTAAAAAACTCGCACTAGCCCCATACGCAACTGCCATAACAAAAGGTAAAACGCTGCTATCAAAACTTAATGCTGTTGAGTACGCAATTGGAAAAGCAAGTGCGGCAGCCGCATTATTTGTAATAATTTCAGTGAGTAAAAAAGTTACCAAATAAATGGCAATAAACGCCCCTAAAACACCAAAACTTCCAAAAATTGTATTGATATATTGTGCTATGTTATTTGCTAAACCACTTTGTATCATAACGGTTGCAACGGCTAATGAAGAGCCAATTATTAACATCAATTCATAAGGAAATCGTCTTTTTATCTCTGCTAGCGTAATATATTTCAAAGCCACAAATAAGGATAATAAAGCGAACAAGCCTTTAACCAAGGGGATTATCTCAATAAAACTTAAAAACAAAATTAATATAAAGCCACCAATAACGATGCTACTTTGAGTATTATTCAACTTCTTTTCAATGGTTATATCATCATTAATTAAATAAAAATTTTTCTCAATATTATCGCGTTTAGTAAAATCTTTTCCATAAGCCAAAACTAAATTATCGCCAACTTGCAACTTAATATCACTTATTTTTCCTGATAATTGTTCTTTCCCCCGTTTAATTGCAATCACTGAGGCATTGAATTTACTTCTAAAATTTGACTCTTTAATACTTTTATTTACTAATGTTGATTCATGAGCAACAATAACTTCCAAAATATTATCATTTAAATTATGGTGATTGTCTTCTAATTTCAATCCATGAAATTGCTTTAAAATGGCAATGTGTTTTATATCACCTGTAAATAATAAAATATCATTTTCTTTAATCGTTTCACTTGGACTTACAGGAGAAATGATTGAATTTTCACGTAAGATTTCACTTAAAAATAAATATTCCAAATTTCTTAAATTATTAGATAAAACAGTTTTTCCTATAAGTTTTGATTCTTTTAAAACTTTTGCCTCAATAAAATAATGTTGTTTCTTAACATCTATTTTATTATCAGGCAAATATTTTGAAATAAACAATAATACAAAAGCACCAATCAATGAAATAGGAAGTCCAACATAAATAAAATCGAATAATTCTAAAGGCTTTAAATTATTTTCTATCATAAAACTGTTAATTAAAAGATTGGTCGAAGTCCCAATTAAAGTGATTGTTCCGCCAAAAATGGCTGCAAAAGATAGTGGTAAAAGAAGTTTCGAGGGAGAGTGAAATTTATTCTTATTCACCACACTTATCATAGATGCAACCACAGCTGTATTGTTTAAAAAAGCTGAAAACAGTGATGTAAATAAAGACAGTCGCAACAAAGATTTTTTATAGGAAGAACAAAAAAGCTTATCGGATATAAATGCAATAAAAGATGTTTTTTCAAATACAATGGAAATTAAAAGTAACAGTAAAAGGGTAACTAATGCAGAATTTACAAAACCGTGTAGCATTTTATCTAAAGAAATTAAATTAAGAAAGTAGTATATTAAAACCAATCCAACAAATAAAAAAGAGGGCTTGATTTTATTTTGAATCAATAAAACCAATAAAATCAAAATAGTGAATGCAACAAAATATACCATAATTATTTCACCACAAACCAAGGATTAAGTAAATCCTCTTTATTATAAATAACAGGTTCATTTGAATCAAATTGATAAGTCATTTTTCCTGCACATCTCACTATACTATCAGCAGCTGCGGTATCCCATTCCATAGTTGGTGCAAGTCGTGGGTAAATGTCTGCGATACCTTCAGCTACCATACAAAGTTTAAGACTACTTCCTTTAGAAATTTGTATTACATGTTTGGTATCTAAACTGTCAACAAAAGTTTGAGTTTCTTGTGACAGATGAGATTTTGAAGCTACAACAAAAAGTTTCTCATGGGGATTAACATTTGTATTTAAAGGTAACTTTTGACCATTTTTATACGAATTTTGACCATCTGCCCAATATAACTCATCTAATGCGGGGGCATAAACAACGCCTAGTATCGGTGAATTTTTGTGTATCAAGCCAATATTAACTGTGAACTCATCATTTTTTTGGATAAACTCTTTAGTTCCATCAATGGGGTCAACACACCAATAATAGTCCCAATTTTTTCTCTCATAATATGAAGTTTGCTTATTTTCTTCAGACATAATTGGAATAGTGGGATACAACTTCTTTAAAGTATTACAAATAAATTCATTGGCTTTTAAATCGGCTTGGGTCAAAGGTGATTTATCTTTTTTATACTCAACAGTAAAATCTTGAGCATAAATCTCCATAATAACACTTCCTGCCTGAATAGCAATTTTTTTTATCTCTTCAATATCAATTTTGTCTAACACATTTTCCCCTCACTATAAATCATCAACTATAAACCAAAAACCAATCCACTAAATCGCATAGTCATTTTCATTACCTTGAATATAACCAAATTTAATTAAATGATTTAAAATAATATCTACACACGATTGAAGACTTTTTTCATTGGTTTGGATATGGATTTCAGGATTTTCTGGTTTTTCA